>NZ_NOIW01000034.1:0-51488 GCF_002708645.1 Sphingobium sp. IP1 | reverse complement strand
CGATCCGGCGAAGGCCAGCACTATCGCATCGCCGGAATGAACCTGCTCGCCGCCATCATCATATTCTGGAACACCATGAAGCTCGGCGAGGTCGTCAATACCCGGGCCGCCAGCGGTACCCATATCGCGCCTGATCTACTCGCCCACGTCTCGCCGTTGGGATGGGAACACATCAATCTAACCGGGGAATATCGCTGGCCCAAATCCTTAGCGTAGGATTCCGCCCCCTCCCGCAAACGCCCCCTTATAGGCCGCGGCCGGCGGCCGGCCGTCGAGCGCTGCGAGCGCGTTGACGGCAACGACCGGCGCCTGGGCCCGGGCGGCCGCCGCGGTCTTCGCGTTCGACGCCGAGCAGGCGTCCCCGAGGGCAAAGATGTTCGAGTATTGCGGGTGACGCAGCGTCGTCTCGTCGACTTCGACAAAGCCCGACGCCGCGGCGAGCGGACTTTCGCGGATGAAGTCGGGCGCGACCTGCGGTGGGACGACATGGATCATGTCGAAGCGCTCGGCCGCGCGCTGCGTGCCTTTGCCGTCGGCTCGTTCAAATACCGCCGTCTGTCGGGGTCCGTCGAGCTCCACCAGCCTCGAGCCGAAATGCAGATTTATGCCGTAGCGCTCGACATAGTCCATGAGCGCTGGGACATAATCGGGCACCCCGAACAGGACGCCGCCGGCTGTGTGGAAATGCACGTCGGCGGCGCCGAGCACGCCGGCTTTTTCCCAGCGATGGCAGGAGAGGTACATCGCCTTTTGCGGGGCGCCGGCGCATTTGATCGGCATCACAGGCTGAGTGAACAGCGCCCTGCCGCCCTTGAAAGCTTTGACGAGCCGGTGCGTATAGGGTGCCAGGTCGTAGCGGTAGTTCGACGTGACGCCATTACGGCCGAGCGTTGCGGCAAGACCGGGGATGGCGTCCCAGTCGAGCTTGATGCCGGGGCAGACGATCAGGACCTTGTAGCTGAGCCGCCGGCCGTCCTGCAGCATCACCTGATTGGCATCGGGCTGAAAGCTGCGCGCCGCTGCCTTGACCCAGTGCGCGCCTTTTGGAATCAGCCGCGCTTCCTCGCGCCGGGTGACCGCGGCGTCGAACACGCCGGCCCCGACCATTGTCCAGCCAGGCTGATAATAATGGTCTTCATTGGGCTCGACGACCGCGAGGCGCAGATGGTCCCGCCGCTTCAGGATGCTGGCGGCAGCAGCTATTCCCGCGCTACCTCCGCCAACCACCACGATGTCATAGTCCTCTTCCGCCGCACGCTGCCGGGCCCGCCCCGCCATTTCCGCGAGCTTTTCCGACCGTGCTCCCGAGCGGCAGTAGGCCAGGACGGGCGCCGGAAGCCTGTCGAGCGCCTTGGCCATGGCCTCGGCATCCGCATCGGTCAGCGCGCCGGCGACGGCGGGAACATGGACGAAGGCCAAGCCGGCGCTTGTCGCCGCCTGCTCGATGCTGCGAGCGGGCGGCTGGCCGGGTGCTTCACCGTCCGGGCGATTGCAGATGATCGAGCGGAACCCCGCTGCGGCTATGTCGGCGATATCCGCTGCGGTGAGCTGCGGCGCGACGCTGAGCGTCGGAGAAAGCTGCTTGATGGTCATGCGGACGTTTCCCAAAAAAGGCGTGCTTACCGCGATGTCAGGCGATGCAGCGCCATGCCCGCGAGCATGGCGAGCAGGAACGGCGCGGCTGCTGCAGGCGCGAGCGCGAGATTGGCCACGGCGGGGCCCGGACACAGGCCGGCGATACCCCAGCCCACACCGAAGAGAATGGAGCCGATCGCCAGCCGGCGATCGATGCGGCCAGTATCGGGGAGGTTGAAGGTTTTTGCCGCGAAGGGCCGGGCCATGCGGCTCTGGACCCTCCAGGCCATGGCCATCGGCACGATGGCGCCGGCCATGACGAAGGCAAGCGTCGGGTCCCAGGGGCCGAGCAGGTCGAGAAATGCCCGCACGCGCATCGGGTCGGTCATCCCCGAGACAGCCAGGCCCGCGCCGAACAGCGTGCCGCAGAGGAGGGCGATGAGCGCGCGCATCAAAGCGTTCCTGTCAGGCGCATCGCCGCCACGGTCGCGAAGCCGCTAGCCATGAAAAGCGCCGTGGCGACGAGCGAGCGGCGCGAGAGCCGGGAGAGGCCGCATACGCCATGGCCGCTGGTGCAGCCTGAGCCGAGCCGCGTGCCGTATCCGACGATCAAGCCGGCGACCAGCAAGAGGGGTGTTGTAGGGAAATGCGCCGGAGCCACTTCCGCGGTCGCTGCGAGAAGCCACGCGCCAAGGGGAAGGCCGAGGACAAATGCGGTCGCCTCGGCCCAAGGCGGCCCGGCGTCGGATAGTTTCAGAGCGCGGGCCGCGAGGCCGCTTACGCCCGCGATCCGACCCAGCGCCAGCAGCATGACGGCTGCGGCCAAGCCGATCATCAGGCCGCCAATAAATCCCGCCAGCGGCTGCGCATGGGAGAGGGCCGGAATCATAGCTGATTCACCGGGAGCTTGAGATAGCTGACGCCATTCCCCTCGGGGGGCGGCAGATGCCCCGCGCGCATGTTCACCTGGACGGAGGGAAGGATCAGCCGAGGCACGGGGAGCGTACGGTCGCGGCTCTCGCGCATTGCGACAAATTCGTCTTCGGTAATCCCGTCATGCGCGTGAATGTTCGCGCGCCGCTGCTCGGCGACGGTCGTTTCCCAGACATAGTGCCCGCGGCCCTCGGGCAGGTAGTCATGGCACATGAAAAGGCGGGTCTGCGGCGGCAGCTCGAGCAGGCGCCGAAGCGAGCGGAACAGGGTGCGCGCGTCACCGCCGGGAAAGTCCGCCCGAGCCGTCCCATAGTCGGGCATGAACATCGTGTCGCCGACGAACACGGCGTCGCCGATCACATAAGCGACGCAGGCTGGTGTGTGGCCCGGGACATGGAGAACCGTCACCGAGAGCTCGCCGATCAAGAAGGTGTCACCGTCTTTCCACAGCTGGTCGAAATCGGACCCGTCCCGCTGGAAGTCGCTGCCGGCGTGGAACAGCTTGCCGAAAGTCTCCTGCACCGTGCAGATGTGCGCGCCGATCGCGATTTTGCCGCCGAGCTTCTGTTGGAGATAGGGGGCCGCCGAGAGATGGTCAGCATGGGCGTGGGTCTCCAGGTGCCAGTCCACGTGCAGCCCGGCCTCTTGCACATGCGCGATGATCCGGTCGGCTGCTTCATGCGACGTGCGTCCCGACGCGGGGTCGAAGGTCAGCACGCTGTCGATCACGGCGGCGCGAAGCGTCTCCGGATCATGGACGACGTAAGTGACCGTGAAGGTCGGCTCGTCGAAGAACGCCGCGATGACGGGAACGCCCGCTTGCGCAGCGGTGATCTGCGTTGCGGCATGGGCAAGAGCGGGGTCGGTCATGCGACTCTCCTTGATTTCAAAGTTACAATAATCATGTATGTAACCGATCATAGATCGTCAACGGCTTGCTTCGTCGGGCGGGCATCTGCAGGAGGACCTCATGATTGAAGCAGCTGCCAGCATGCCGTCGGCGATCCGGATCGGGGATGCCGCGCCGGATTTTCAGGCGCGCTCGACAAGGGGCGAATTCCAGCTTTCCAAGCTCCGCGGCCATTGGGTGCTGCTGTTTTCGCATCCGGCCGATTTCACGCCGGTCTGCAGCACCGAATTCGTGGCGCTGGCGCGCCGGCAAGCCGAGTTCGAGGCGCTGGGATGCAAACTTGTCGGCGTGTCGGTCGATAGCCTCTACGCGCATATCGCCTGGGTGCGGGCGTTGAAGGACCTCTTCGAGGTCGAGATCGGTTTCCCGATCATCGAGGATCCCAGCATGGCGGTGGGCCGCGCCTACGGCATGATCGGCGAGAACGCGGCCGACAGCATGGCGATGCGCTCGACCTTCTTCATCGATCCTCAGGGGGTGGTCCGTGCCACAACCGCGTATCCGCATAATGTCGGCCGCTCCGTCGACGAGCTCCTGCGGCTCTTGCGCGCTCTCAAGTGCGTCGATGAGAAGGACGTGCTTACGCCCGAGGGCTGGACAGAGGGCGAGGCCGCGCTCCTGCCGGTCGACGATCAGACGAGCGGCGCGCACGACTGGTTCTGCCGTTTCGAGCCGCAGCCATGACTCCACTCTTCGAAAACAAGGATGCTGCATCGGCCGCAGCCGACAAGCTCAAGGTCTTCGCCCAGCCGCAACGGCTCATGATCCTCTCCTGTTTGCTCCTCGGTGAGCGTAATGTGGGCGAGATTGCTCAGGCGACGGGGATCGGGCAGCCGGCGCTGAGCCAGCAGCTGGCCGAATTGCGCCGGGCAGAGCTGGTGAAGGCGCGCAAGGCGGCAAAGCAGGTGTGGTACACGCTTGCCGATGAAAGCGTCGAGCAGTGCGTCAGCAATATCGAAGCCATGCTCGGCGGCGCCGCGCCGACAATCCGATCCGGTCAACAAAGCAACAGCGCTGCTCCTCACGGCGTGGCGAGCTTCGCTCGAATCCTTTAGCGGGCTGCCCGGTGATCCAACCTCGCAAGTGCTGAGGAAAGACCAGATACCGTTCCGCCAGGAGCTGTTTTCCTATAGGCCCGGGATGCAAGAGCCAAGGCGATGAACTTTCTTGCGCGGACCTCCATATTCTCGGGCACCCGTATTCACGGCTAAAGTGTCGATCGCGAAGATATAGCTCACGGCGTTGCTTCTGAACCTGAAGCTCCTGCAGACAGATATTGGACCGCTACGGGCAACCTACTGTCACTCGTCTTCGGCATGCGCTTAAGCAGATATATTCTCTTTCTTCCTTATCTGCTACGCGGCAAGGGCGCGCTCATGCGAGGCTGGGCTGCAGCATTTGTTCTTGTCGAATGAAGGGGGAAGTCGGCTGATGGTGCGATCGGATTTGCTCAGGTGCTTGGGTCAGGACAATCCCGAGCTTGCTGCTGCCGATATCGAACGTCTTGTCGACCTGTTCTTCGACGCAATCGCGCGGCAGATGGCTGCCGGTGGGCGTGTCGAGCTGCGCGGGTTCGGCGTCTTCGAAGCGCGGTGGCGCCGCGCGCGTGCGGGCCGAAACCCGAAAAACGGGTCGACCGTCGCGGTGCTTGGCAAGCGTGTTCCTTTCTTCAAGGCGGGTAAGACGCTCCGCGCGCGCTTGAACGGCGATGCGCATGCTGACTGAGCGACGAAGCGCATTTAGGATCGGTTTTCAGCCGATTGTCGCTTGATCGCCATGGCAAAACAGTGACAACGGGCGTCGTTTCTGAGGAAGGCACGCCCCTGCCGCGAGTCCGGAAAACAGAAACACCAGGTGGGGACTGGCCCGACCTGGTGCTCGATATTCCGTGTCGAGGGCGCTTGGCGATGCCAGTGGGGCCGATTCGACTGCTGTTATGGTCTTGCGCGTGAATGGCTGAAAGTCAAGTTCCTTATCCCTATCTCCCGGCGCAAGTGGACGCGATTCGCGCCTCGCTGTCGGAACCGAGGTTCGGCGCCTACCTTTCCAAAGGTGGCAATGACACGGGCTACGCGCTGGCGCTCTACCTCTACAATGCCCGGCTCGCCAAGGCGTTCCTCTATCCGCTGCACGTGGTCGAAGTAACGCTGCGGAACGCGATCGATGGTCTTCTCGTAAGTCGCTACGGCCAGACCTGGCCGCACGAGGCGGCGCTGCGCGATGGGCTCCTGACAGATGCCGGACGAGCGACGCTCGACAAGGCGATCGGACGCGCGGGCGCCGGCGCATCGCGGGGGCAGATTGTCGCGGAACTCACCTTCGACTTCTGGTCGCATTTGCTCCGACCCGAATACCACGCCCTCTGGCGCACGGCGCTCAACATCGTCTTCCCGCATGCGCGGCCGCCGGTCGGCCGGCACGAGGTCCAGGGCCTGGCAAGGTCGATCAACCGGTTTCGCAACAGGGTCGCGCACCATGAGCCGATCCTCGACCAGAATGTGGGTGACCTGCAGGCCAAGATCGTCGAGTTGATCGCCTTGCGTTGCCCGGAAACGGCAGCCTGGACCCGCCACCATACGACCATCGGACAGGTGCTCCGGACGCGGCCGCGAAACGGCCGCGGGCACGGCGAGCTTCTGTCGTCGAAGCTCGCGCCCGAGTTTGTCCCGGCGACGCTCGCCTCGAGCCTCGAGGACGTGATGCGCGCGCTCGATCGCGGCCGTCCGGTTGCGATCTGCCTCGACGATGACGGGCGTCCCGTCGCGGCTTTTTCGGCCCTAGACATTACCCGCTACATTCTGGCCGACGCGGACCGGAATGCCGGCCTGTTTGCGCCGGCCGAGCGGACCGTCGCGGACATGCTCGCCGGGATCGACGCGCCGGCGCGCACGGCGGTCATGCAGGAGGACGAGCCCCTTGCGCTGGCGGTCGATACGCTGCGGCGGCCGCGCGTCGACATCCTGGTCGGGGTTGGGGCTGGCGATGGGCGTCCCACGGGGACGATCATGCGCGCGCATCGGCGCTATTAGCCCATTCGCCCGTCGCGCGGGTGACCGCCGCCAGCTTTATCCATCATCCGGGGCAGCGCTGCGGCCGATCGCGTCACAATTGCTTGAAGCTCATGCGGCCGATCTGCATGCTGGTGACAAAGCGGCATTTGCAAGCAAGGAGGCATGCGTCATGCACAGGGTGATCGAGGCTGGCGATGATGTCATCGCGCTCGAGGTTTCCGGAAAGATCACGGGCGCCGATCTCGACGCCATGATGGACCGGCTCGACCAAGCGATGGCCCATCACGAGAAAATCCATATATTTGTCGAGACGCGCGGCATCGACGGCATCGAGCTCACCGGCCTTCCGGGCTATGTGGCGCGCGCCATCCCCCTTTTCGGCAAGCTGACACGGTTCGGACGCGTGGCGGTCGTTGCCGACCAGACATGGGTGCGGATCGGCACCCGGGTCGAGAGCGCGGTTCTGCCCTTTATCAGCTACAAGACTTTCGAGCCGGCGCAGCGCGAGGAAGCACTCGCCTGGGTCAAGGGCGCGCCTTCCGCGGCCTAGCAGGATGGCTGATCGCGCTCGAGGCAGCGTCGGCCACTCAACGCGCGGCTGTGGGTCGGCGCCTCGCGGCGGTCTCGCAACGGGTCGGAGCGCTTGAGATGCACTGCCATCCGTACAACTCCTAATGATGCACGAGAAATGATCCTTTTATCCGGCGGCTCGACGATCACGTCGCGTTGGAGCTGGTACGGTGCCCGATCTGGAGTTGAACGAAGAAGGTCTCGGCGAGCTCGTCGATGCGTTCTACGCCCGCGTGCGGAAGGATCCGGAACTCGGTCCCATATTCAATGACGCCATTGGCGACTGGCCCGAGCACCTGACGAGGCTGCGTGCCTTCTGGTCCTCGGTCATGACGGGCAGCGGGCGGTACAAGGGCCAACCGGTGCCCGCTCATCTCAAGCATCGCGACCGGCTGTCGCCCGCCTTGTTCGAGCGGTGGCTCGCGCTCTGGGCGCAGACCAGCAACGAGCTGATGAGCCGCGAAGCCGCGGCCGCGCTGCAGGCCAAGGCCGCGCGCATCGCCGAGAGCCTCCAGCTCGCCATGTTCTTCCGGCTGGAGCGCCAGCCGGACCACCATTCCGCCTGAGCCGCGGTTGCAAACAGGATTGAACCAATGACCGAGATTCCCCTCGTCGACCTCAACGTCCATCATGCGCCGCGCGACATGCGCGATCGCGTCGCTCTGGGCTTTACGAAGATGCTTCGCTTCTGCGCCGACACCTTCTTCGCCAAGCGTTATGGCCATCGGGCCATCGTTCTCGAGACGGTGGCGGCCGTGCCCGGCATGGTGGGGGCGACGGTCAATCACCTCAAGTGCCTGCGCCGAATGTGCGACGACAAGGGGTGGATCCGGACGCTCATGGAAGAAGCCGAGAACGAGCGCATGCATCTGATGACCTTCATCGAGGTCGCCAAGCCGACGCTTTTCGAGCGACTGGTGATCCTGGCCGTGCAGTGGGTGTTCTACCTTGCCTTCTTCGCGCTTTATCTGGTGAGCGCCCGAACCGCGCACCGGGTGGTCGGCTATTTCGAGGAAGAGGCGGTGATCAGCTACACCCTCTACCTCAAGGAGATCGATGAGGGGCGTAGCGCAAATGTGGCAGCGCCTGCGATCGCGCGGCACTATTGGAAGCTGCCCGAGGGCGCGACACTGCGCGATGTCGTGCTGGTCGTGCGGGCCGATGAGGCACATCACCGCGACGTCAATCATGGGTTCGCGAACGAGCTCGCGGGCTTGGCGCCGGCGGAGACGGTCGCGCCCTATCCCGAGCACGCCGAGCAAACCCGGCTGGCCGCCTGAGATGAGCGCTCCGACGCCCTATCGCTCGACCCCGGTCTTCGATCAGGACACGCTACCGGCCGCGCTCCGCGCCCGCCATACCACCAAGGCGGGCGTCTGGGGCGTGATCCGGGTGCTGGAAGGTGAGCTTCGGCTCACCATCCTCGAGCCGCCATCGGAAGTCGTCATCACGCCCGGCAATCCGGCCGTGATCATGCCGCAGCAGCCGCATCTGGTGACGCCGCTCGGGCCGATGCGGATGCAGGTGGACTTCTACGACGAAGCGCCGAACTAGGCGTCCCCGCCACCGTCACCGCCTCTCGGCGGGGCATATTGCTGAGCCGGCAAAGATGATCAACCAGCGGTTGGTAGAGCGGCGTCTCGAATGCGAGGCCGGCGGCACCATATTCGGACCAGATGACCGTCGCGCAGAGGCCCTCGAAACCTTGCGGTCGAACGACGACGCGCTGGCCTTCAGCGAGGTGGATGCCCATTGCCTCGATGCGGCAGCCGGCGGACGAGAGATCCACCAGCATGACCGGCTCCTTGAGCGTTGACGTCCTGAACTGGGCAGGGTGGCGCAAGGGCTGGCGGCTTTGTCGCCGGCGAGATCTATGAGGCGTCGTCATGGCCGCAACTTGCGCCGGAACGTTTTCGCAAAAGTTGAAGGGCACCGATAAGCCTGTAAAATTATGTAAAGCCAGAAGAGTAAAGCCTCGGAGCGGGCGTGAGCATGATCGATGTTGAACCGGATTAACAGTGATCTTGCTATGCGATCCGACCTCTCATCTCACGGATCAACATGGCGGGCCGAAGGCATCCACCTTTACATGTTTTTACAGTGAAGAGGGTTTCTCGAGCGAGCGCGAACTATCCGATTGCGCCATAAGCTTTAGAGTGGGTCTTGGAACGCGGCGCGACGCGCTGCAGTCGGGAGCATGGATTTGATCCTCTATTCGCGCGGCTTCGCATCGGCCGGACGAACAACCGTGGTCACGATGACGAAGAGCTTGCGCCCTGGCGGTCAGGAGACCGCCTATGACAGGGGGGCCGGCAGGAATTTCCGCCCATGAGCGCAGGTCCTCTCCTCACCAGCGCTTCGCGTGTGCGCAACGTCGGCCTCGAAGGCGAGCATCCCGACAATATTGTCGCTGACATCGCCAGGCGCGGCAAGCTGCCAGCACGGATCATCGTCGTCGCCAACGAGAAGGGCGGGGTGGGCAAATCGACGATCGCATTTCACCTGGCGGTCGGCTTGCTCCATCGCGGCCACAGCGTCGCGGCGATCGATCTCGATCGACGACAACAGACCTTGTCCCGCGTCCTGGGCTATCGGGACGGAACGATCTGCCGGCTTAAGGCGCCGCTCAAGAGCCCGAGGCATGCCGTTCTGCAGGTCCCGAGCGGCGCGATGCTATGTCAGGAGATGATGCGCATCGGGTCGGCTTGCGACTACATCGTGATCGACGTGCCGGGGTATGACTCGGCCATCGCCCGCCGTGCTCTGGCGCTGGCTGACATCCTTGTCACGCCGATCAGTTCCAGTTTCGTTGATCTCGACCTCCTGGCCCGCGTGCACCCCCTCACGCTCGACATCGTGTCACCGGGCTGCTTTGCCACGGCGGTGAACGAAATCAGGCAAGCGCGTCTTCGGCAGGGGCTCGGCGGCATCGATTGGATCGTGCTCGAGAACCGCCTCCGGCGCGAAACCAGCCATAACCGTGACCGGGTCGAAGCGGCACTGCGGACTATCGCCCCCGAAGCCGGTTTTCGCATGACCAAGGGCCTTGCCGAGCGAGTCGCCTATCGCGACCTCTTCCTGATGGGGCTGACCCATCTCGATCTTAAGGCATTGCCTGCGCTTCCGTTTCCCAATTCGCGCGTCGTGCAAGAGATCAGGAATCTGGTTGCAACGGTGGAAGAGACGCCGGCGGACCGGCGGTGTCTGGTGAATGCCTGACGGGCACGGCGCCAGCATGTTGTGCTGAAGAGAGGCGCTGTTTCACTGACCCTACGGACTATCACGGATGGCCCGAGAGTGCCCGCGCGTGGAAACGGTCCTCATGAACCTGTCTTTGGAACTTGCGGTCGCCACTGCCTTGGTGGTGCTGACCATCTTCATCCATCTTGGCGGGATCGCGCTTCTCCTCGCGCTGCTCCGCCGTCATCGCGGAAGGCGAACCGTTCGCACGCTCTGGCATGAAGGATTGGGGATCCTGGGCGCGGCCGGCGGCCTGTTCGTTCTCCATGCCCTTGAAATCTGGCTCTATGCAGGCTTCTACATCGCCGTCGAGGCGCTCAGGAGCTTCGAGGCGGCGCTCTACTTTTCAACCTCTTCCTACACGACGGTGGGATATGGGGATGTCGTCCTCGACGAGCGCTGGCGTCTGCTCGGCGCGATCGAGGGAGCGAACGGCCTCATCCTTCTGGGATGGTCGACCGCGTTCTTTGTCGCCATCGTCGGCCGGATCCGCGGGCTTGAGAACGAGGTTCAGGCGCTGCCATGAAGGTAAAAACGCGCTGGCTTGCAACCGCCCTGCGCCTTTGCTCATGAAGGAAGGCGCGGGTTTCACAATCAGACCCTTGCAGCTCGGCCCGCCGCTCGGGGCGGGAATGCATTGGCTCAAGATCAATCAAGAGGGAAACAGGTGACCCATCAGCTCACGATGAAGTTCCACGGTGCGGCAGGCACTGTCACCGGCTCATGCATGGAGCTCGCGCTAGGCGCCCGCTCGATCCTGGTCGATTGCGGTCTGTTCCAAGGCTCGCGCAGTCTCGAGGCGCTCAACCTCGGCAGCTTCGGGTTCGATCCGCGGAGGATCGACGCGGTGATTCTGACCCATGCGCATATCGATCATTGCGGCCTTCTCCCCAAGCTTGCGGCCCAGGGCTATGAGGGTGCGATCTGGTGCACGCAGGCCACGAGCGACCTTCTCGAATTCATGCTGGCCGATGCCGGCAGGATCCAGGAATATGAGGCGGAGCGCCGGAACCGACGGCGCGACCGCGCCGGCGACGCGCTGTT
Organism: Sphingobium sp. IP1; assembly: GCF_002708645.1. Classification (NCBI taxonomy): domain Bacteria; kingdom Pseudomonadati; phylum Pseudomonadota; class Alphaproteobacteria; order Sphingomonadales; family Sphingobiaceae; genus Sphingobium; species Sphingobium sp. IP1. Next base: position 40,205 of record NZ_NOIW01000034.1, on the reverse strand, counting down.
CGAACCTCTCTACACCGAAGAAGATGCGATCAGCGCGTGGCGGCTTTCTCGTCCGGTCGCGCTCGGGAACTGGTTCGAACCCGCCCCCGGGTTCAAGGCCAGGCTCTGGAACGCGGGCCATATTCTCGGCTCAGCCTCGGTGGAGCTCTATGCCGGCGGGGCACATATCCTCTTGTCGGGCGATCTCGGGCCCGACAACAAGGCGTTCCACGCCAATCCCGCCGCGCCCAAGGGCCTCGATCACGTCGTCTGCGAATCCACATACGGCAATCGCGCGCGCGAGAAGCTCACGATCGACGAGCGCCGCGCGCAGCTCGAAGGGGTGGTCAAGGAAGCCATCGCGCGCGGCGGCAACCTCGTCATCCCGAGCTTCGCGCTCGAGCGGACACAGGAGCTGCTCCTCGACCTTGCGCGACTTTCGGACGCTAACCGCATCCCGAACGTGCCGATCTTCGTCGACTCGCCGTTGGCGAGCCGGGCAACCAAGGTCTTCTCGAGTCATATCGACGAGATGGAGGATGTCGACGGTCGCGACATCTTCCGCCATCCGAGCATCCGTTACGTCGAGGACAGCCTGGAATCGATGCGCCTCAACACCGTTTCGGGGGCGATCATCCTGGCCGCGTCGGGCATGTGCGAAGCCGGGCGCATCCGCCATCACCTCAAGCACAATCTGTTCAGGCGGGAGTCGACTGTCCTCTTCGTCGGTTTCCAGGCCGAAGGCACGCTTGGCCGCGTCATCCTGGACGGCGCGCAACGAGTACGGATCTCCGGCGAGGACGTGAACGTGCGCGCGCAAATCCGCCGCATCGACAGCTATTCCGCGCATGCGGACCGCGACGAGCTGCACGACTGGATCCGCGACAGAGGCAAGCTTGGTGGCAGCCTGTTCCTTTCGCATGGCGAGGGCCAGGCGGTAGAAGGGCTCCGCGCGCTCGTACAGGGCGACGACCCGGCCGCCAGCGTCATCGCGCCGCAGATGGGCGAGCGGTTTGCGCTTCCGCCAGGCGCGCCAGCCAAGCGGCTCGAGACCGGCCGCGTCGATCTCAACCAGCTGGCGGGCGAGGATTGGCAGAACGACTATGCCGACTTCATCACCAACCTGAAGCGCAACCTCTATTCGATCAAAAGCGCGCGGGCGCGCCGCGAAGCGCTCGACGACATGCGCCGCGTCCTCGACAGCTACAATGCGTTACGCGAGGAACGTAAGGCGCGCGCGTCCGCCGGCGCGAAGCCGTCGGGAAGACAAGAACGCTAGGGCAGGCAAAGCAGGTTGCGAGCTTCCAGCGCGTCCGCGAGCAGGGGCGCGAGATGCACCTGATTGGTGCGGTGAGGAATGCTGTCGCTGCTCGCCAGGCGCTCGATCCCGCTTGCCGTCAGTCGCGCGAGGTCCTGGTCCGATGCGAGACAATGAGTGACGATCGCCTCGACGCGGGCGGCACCCGCTGAGAGCAGCAGCTTCGCGGTCTCGACCAATGTGTGACCGCTCGAGACAAGGTCGTCGACGAGGATGACCCGGCGCCCTCGGGCGCGTTCCGCGCCGTCTAGCGCGAGCGATACGGATCGGTCGCCATGCCGCTGCTTCGTCCCGACCAGCATGTCGAGATCGAGCGGCTCGGCAATCGTCCGGGTCCACTGCAGCGATTCGCTGTCGGGGCCGACGATTAGCGGATTGTCGTCACGACCAACGAGCTCCGCCAGGAGCGGCGCGGCCGAAAGAGCAACGGCGGGTATGCCCGGCACCGCGTCGCTCAGGCTCGAAATACGGTGCAGGTGCGGATCGACGGTGAGCAGAGCGTCGAAATGGCTGGCGAGGAGCCCCCCGATAACTCTCTGGCTCACCGCCTCGCCGGCGCGGAACGCCTGGTCCTGCCGCATATAGGCGAGATATGGCGCAACCAGGACGACGCGCCGGGCGCCAAGCTCGCGGGCGGCCGAAGCGGCGAGGAGCAGTTCGACGAGCTTGGCGTCGGGATCGTCGAGCGAACGGTGAAGGATCACCACGGGGGCGGCGGCCGGCACGCGCACAAGGGCCTCGTGATCGGGGAAGCGGCGCACTTCAACGGCCGCCGCTTCAATGCCAAGCGCGTGGGCAAGTCGTTCGGCTGCCTCCAGGCTTTCGGAAAACCCGAGTACGAGCGCGTTCATCGCACAATCTCGTAGCCGGCGTCTTCCCTTGCCAGGTCATGGGCGAAGCCAAGCCCGGTCGCCGATTGGGCGTGGATCCGATAAAGAGCCTGGCCTTTGCGCACTTCGGCGCCGACCTTGCATATGAGGTCGATGCCGGCGCCCTTGTCCATGGGCGCTCCGGCAAGCCGGGCGATACGCGCGATCCGGTGGCAGTCGATCGCGATGACACGGCCGTCGCGGGGGGCACAGATTTCCTGGATGTGCGCGCCCGGCTTGAATTCCGCGGGCTGTCGGCCCTGGGCAGCGATCAGCCGCTCCATGGCCTCCAGTGCTGCCCCCGAGGCGAGCAGCTCGAGCGCACGGGCGAACCCCCGCCCCCCTTTGAGCGCCGGATCGAAATCGAGGACACGCCCCGCCAGCATCAAGGCATGATCGCGCAAATCTTCCGGCGCATCGGCGTCGTTGCGTAACACGGCCATTACGTCGCGGGCTTCGAGCACGGGTCCAATGCCCCGGCCGATGGGCTGCGAGCCGTCGGTCAGCACGATGTCGATGACGAGCCCCAGCTTGTCGGCGACGTGCTCGAACAGCTTGCGCAGCCGTACCGCTTCACTTTGCGAGCGGACCTTGGCGGTAGGACCAACGGGGATGTCGAGCACGAGATGGGTGGACCCCGCGGCCAGCTTCTTCGACAGGATCGACGCGACCATCTGTTCGAACGTGTCGATGCGCAAGGGCCGTTCGACCGAGATCAGCACATCGTCCGCGGGAGAGAGGTTCACGCGCCCGCCCCAGGCGAGCACCGCCTTCTCGCGCGAGACGATCGCGCGCAGCTCGTCTTCGCGCAGATCGACATTGGCGAGCACTTCCATCGTGTCCGCCGTGCCGGAAGGGGATGTGATCGCGCGCGAGGAGGTCTTGGGGATGATGAGGCCATGAGCGGCGACGATCGGCACGACGATCATCGACGTGCGGTTCCCGGGAATGCCGCCAATGCAATGCTTGTCGACGACGAGCGGCGCGTGCCAGTCGAGCCGGTTGCCGACGGCCGCCATCGCGCGGGTCATGGCGAGCGTTTCCTCGGTGCTCATGAAGCCGGCGCAGGCAACCAGAAAGGCCCCGATCTCCATCGGTGAATAGCGGTGGCCGGCGACATCACGAATGATGGCGGCGATCTCGCTTTCATCGAGCGTGTCGCCGTCGATCTTGCGCCGGACCGATTCGAGGCTCGCGGGAACGGGCGCCTGCTCGATCGAGACCGCAGCCCCCTCAGGCAATCCAAGGCGGCGAAAGGCCTGCTCGCCGAGGCCGATTTCACCAGCCTCGACAAGGGCAGGCTCGTCGACCAGAGCCAGGGTCGCCAATATCTCGGCGCTCTCGCCCGTGATGCGGATCTTGCGCAGCGCCTGAAATTGTTCGGCCGAGTAGCCATTACCCTGCCGCGGCAGAAAAGCGGTATTCTCAGGATGGGTGTCTATCGCCAGGCGTCGGATCTTCAGCATGGCCGGCCTCAAACCCTTTCGGGCCGCATGCGATCAAAGTCCTGCGGCGTGATCTGCCGCTTCGCGGGTACCGTCTGCAAGGGGCAGCGACCTTGCGCGTCAGGTGTGGCAGCGCCCCGATCGCGGCGATAGATGTCGGGAAAGTAGCGCACGCCGCCAAGGCTATCGGGTTCGGCGGTGAAATAGGTGATATAGACCGGCAGAGCAGCGGGCAGCATCGCGCTCTGCGTGCGGCCGGAGCCCACGACTGTGTCGACCCTGGCACGGTCCCATCCAGGGCCGAGCAGGGTTGCAGCGAGTCCGAGGGCATTGCCCACGCGCACGCAGCCATGGCTATAGGCCCTGACCTCCTTTTCGAACAGCGCCTGGGCAGGGGTGTCATGAAGATAGACGTTGAACCTGTTGGGCATGACGAGCTTCATGCGCCCCAAGGCGTTCTGGGGTCCGGGACGCTGGCGGTAGCGCCCGTTCTCGCGCACATAACCGCGTCGCGCCGCCTCGGCGGGATTGTGAGCGACAAGACGGGCGATCCCCTCGGCGGCGATGCTCGGGGGGATTTCCCACCAGGGATTGAAGATGACGCCGGTGACCCTGGCTTGGAACACAGGTGTCGGCGACCCCGTCTTGCCGACAACGACCCGCCACCGGCCGGCCAGCTTGCCGTCCTCCCACAGGCTTGCCTCGAAAGCGGCGGTGTTCACCAGCAGGTAGCGCGCCCCGAGTTGCCGCGGCATCCACCGCCATCGGTCGAGATTTGCGGCAAGGATGGCCCGGCGGTTAGCGTCCCTCTCTTGCGCATAGGCCTGCGACAGCGCGTGGTAAAAGGGATGGGAAGGCCGTGTCGTACGGAAGAGATCGTCGAGCCGATCCTGGGCGAGCGCTGTGGACACGCTGGCGCGAGGATCGGGCCAGGCGGACGGCTCGGCTATGTGCCAGTTCGAGCGCAGCGCGGCATTGCAGCAGCCATTGCGGTGCGCTTGCAGAAGCCGGACGGCGGAGGCAGTCGCGAGTTCATCGCGGCGGGCGTCGTCGCCACGGTTGACCGCGGCTTGCAGCGCCGGAAGGCCGACCGCCGCGGCTCCGAGGCCTTCGGCGTCCGCCGCTTTCATCCAATGGATCAGGCGCTCCGTCTGCGCCTCCGTCCACCGCGGCTCGGAAGCTGCGAAAGCGAAGCTGGGGGCAAATATCAGGAGGAGGAGGAGTATGGAGAAAGTGCGCTTCATGCGTCCGCCATGTGCGAAACCGGGCGAAGGAGACCATGCGGAATGTTACGAGGGTGAGCAATGGTTGAGTAACACGGGGCTCGCCGGGAAGTCGCGAAACCAGGGCCCACCGCCGTGCGCCGATATTTTAGCGAGGCGTGCAGAGCCGACGCGCGAGCTAGCGGCTTTGTGCCTGCGCCCAGCGCGCTGCGTTAGCGTCGGCGCAGATGCGGTCCGCCGTTTGCCGGACCTTTTCGAGTTCCATCGCGCCGCGATCGGCGGACATGCCGTCCACGATATTGTCGAGGGCAAGTCTGTAGGCGCGCTCGGCGCCGAGAACGTCCGAAAGATATCGGTCGAACAGCGTATGCATGGCGCTTTCTACTCCCTTCTCGGCCAGCCAGGCGCTGCTTGTCGAGGAAGTCGAGATCTGTACGAGCCGTGTGCCGTTCAGCGGACGCTCGTGGGGCTCGTCCCCGACATAGCGCGCGGCGTTGCCGAGCACCCGCTCGAGATAACCCTTGAGCATGGCGGGCATGGAGCCGAACCACATCGGATAGACCAGCACGAGGACGTCGGTTCGAGCGAGCCGGTCGCACTCGGCAAGAATCTCGGGGGGCGGGGCATAATCAGGCTTGCCCGGCCGTTCGTTCGCCTTGAGGATCGGGTCGAAGCCTTCCGCATAGAGGTCGAGCACCGTGCCGGTCTGATGATGCTTCTGCGCACGTTCCAGCCAGCACCGCGCCACGCTGGCGCAAAAGCTGTCCTGATCCGGATGGGCCAGAACGATTGTGTGGTCGACGGCGGGTGGGGCCATTGTCACGCTCCTCGCTGAATTTCACATCCTATTGCCACGGCATTTCGCGCGGTTGTCCTTGCCATCGCGTGGATCAATTCCTCGACGACACGCGTAGGACGATCGGGCCGCAAGCGTTCGAACTAAAGATCGATCCTTCCTCCGCAATCGGCTAGCGCAAAAACGATTACTCGCTACCCGCTCAAACCTGCCAGGGGCTGTTGAGTTTCCAAGACGATCGCCAAAGAAGACCGGATCGCAGCCGGTTCGTCAGGCCGATAGTGAGGCGAGTTCACCGGTCAACTTCGCAGGACCGGCCCGCTCTGTCGTTGCCTGCGGCAAAATGTCCGCAAGGCTGTATCTCTCCAGCGTGCGGCGGAAGGCCCGTCCCGCCTCGTCGAGCACGGCAGGAAGACCGCAGCGCCGGCGGAGCCGGCAATCCGAACATTCGACAAGCGCGCATTGCGGCTCGGTCGTGCGGAGAACTTCGCCAAGATTGATGAGGGCGGGCTCGCGCGCGAGGCGGACCCCGCCGCCGCGGCCGCGCGTCGCTTCCACGATCCCTGCTCGCGCGAGCCGATTGACGACCTTCATCAGATGTGTGCGCGAGATCGCCTGAGCCTGCGCCACCTGCGCGATCTGCGTGCGCTCGTCTCCCCGGCCGGCGAGATCGATCAGCAGGCGAAAGGCATAGTCGGTGTGGCGGGTCAGTTGCATGCGAAATGGCCGTTGAGGACCGCATCGTTATGCCATCTTATCCGCGTCGCTGTTTTGATTCTGATCAAATTCAACTTTGCGAGTCGGGTCTAAGCGGAATTGTACATTCCACTTATCGAGAGGTATCCGATGTATTGCGTTCAATGCGAACAGTCGAACAAGGGTGGCTGCGCGGTCAAGGTCGGGTCCTGCGGCAAGACCGCCACTGTCGCCGATCTCCAGGACGTGCTGCTGCGCGTGATGCAGGGCGTGTCCGCGGTCGCCGCCCGCGCGGCGGACAAGGGCGTCCGCGACGCCGAAGTCGATGCCTTCACGCCCCATGCCTGGTTCACCACGCTCACCAACGTCAATTTCGACGAAGCGCGTTTCCTGAAGCTGATCGCGACGGCGCTGCGCATGCGGGAAAAAATCCATGCGGCGGCGATGGCTGCCGGCGCTGACCTCTCAGACCTGCCTGAGCCCGCGACGTGGGAGCCTGGCGCGACACTGGCCGAGCTTTCGGCGGCGGCACCGATGGCCAGCATCCAGCGTTTCGTCGACCGCGACGGGCCCTCGATCGTCGGCCTGCGCGATCTGATCCTCTACGGGCTCAAGGGCACGGCGGCATACAGCGAACATGCGCGCGTTCTCGGCACTGAAGAAGCCGAGGTGGTTGCCGAATTCCATCGTATCTCCGCCTTTCTCGCCACCGATCCAACGGACGTCGACGCGCTGCTGCGCGAGGCCCTGGCGATCGGCGCGCTCAACCTGAAGGTCATGGAGCTTCTCGACGCGGCCAACACCGGCCGCTTCGGGCATCCGGAGATCTCGAGCGTGCGCATGACCCCGAAAGCGGGCAAGGCGCTTCTGGTGTCGGGGCACGACCTCGGCGACCTCGAGATGATCCTGCAGCAGACCGAGGGCAAGGGCGTCAACGTCTATACGCACGGCGAGATGTTGCCGGCGAACGCCTATCCCGGGCTCAAGCGCTATCCGCACCTGGCGGGGAACTACGGCGGGGCATGGCAGGATCAGCAGAAGGACTTCGCGGCGTTCCCTGGCGCCATCGTCATGACGTCGAACTGCCTCATCAATCCGGAGATTCGCGGCTATGCCGATCGGCTGTTCACCGCGGGGCCGGTGGGCTGGGCCGGCGTGCGCCACATTGTCGATCATGACTTCTCGCCGGCGGTTGCACGGGCGCTGGAACTGCCGGGCTTTGCCGAAGATGCGCCGGAAGAAGTGATCACCGCGGGTTTCGCGCGCAACACCGTCATGGGCGTAGCCGACACGCTGCTCGGAATGATCGGGCGGGGTGAGGTGAAGAATCTCTTCCTGATCGGCGGATGCGATGGGGCGCGTCCGGGCCGCAACTATTTCCACGACCTCGCCATGGCGACGCCGCAGGACAGCCTTATCCTGACGCTCGGCTGCGGGAAGTTCCGCTTCAACCGCGAAGAGCTGGGCAACATCGCCGGCGTGCCGCGTGTGCTCGACATGGGTCAGTGCAACGATGCCTATTCGGCGATCCAGGTGGCCGTAGCGGTCGCCAATGCGCTTGGCTGCGGGGTCAACGACCTGCCGCTCCACTACGCCATCAGCTGGTTCGAGCAGAAGGCGACCGCCGTCCTGCTGACGATGCTGCACCTCGGGATCAGAAAGATCCATCTCGGCCCGACCTTGCCGCAGTTCCTGACGCCGGAGGTTCTCGAAGTGCTGGTGGAGAAGTTCGACATCCGGCCGACCGGCGAAGTGGCTAGCGACCTCGACCGCATGCTGAAGGCAGCCTGAGCAATGCTGTCGCCCCCGCATCGCGGACCATGCGGGGGCGACAGCCTGGCGGAGATATTCAAGTCTCGTCGGCGTTCATCGCATCGATGAAGCCTTCAAACAGGCTGATTACCTTCTGTGAGGACAGTATGTCCTCGAAGTCGCTGGGATGGACGAACTGGTCCCGGAACCACGGGTAGAGCTCACCGGAAAAGCATTGCTGCAGCCAGGCGAGCGCCAGCCTTACTTCCGGGACGGCTTCGCGCGCCGGGTTGATGACGCATAGGATCTCGCGGCGCAGCTGCAGGTTTATGTCGAGCGGCTTCACCCTGCGGCTGACGGCGCGAGCGTAGGTCGGCAATATGCCGATGCCGCCGCCGCTGGCGATAGCGCGGAAATGGGCGGAGCTGCTGTTGGTCCTTATGCCGATAAGCCCGTCTATGTCGGTGGTGCCGAGAAAGTAGGGTAGCAGGTGCGAGGCGACCTGGTCGGCCTCCTGCCAGACAAGTCTGTGACGCGGCCAGTCATCGACGGAACGGGGCATGCCGGCGTCGCTGAGATAGCGCTCCGATGCGAAAGGCATGAGGTGCAGGCAGCCGAGCCGGCGGCAGATCGTCGTATTTCCCTCGCTGGGGTGCTCGAGCTGAATGGCGATATCGCACTCCCCGCCGGCCACGTCGCTGCGCTGCATGTCGCAGTGGAGAACGACATCGATTTCGGGGTTTGCATTCTGGAAGTCGACCAGCCTCGGCATCAACCAGTATGTGCCAAGACCTTCGGTTACCGCGATGCGCACGCAGTCCCGGGTGCCGGAGGCCGTTTGTTCCTGCTCCAGAAACTGACGGGAGCGGCGCATCTCGCGAGCTACGTTCAGGAGCCGATCGCCCGATGAGGTGAGCTGCAATCCGGCGGGATCGCGGTGCGCGATGATATCGCCGAGCTTGTCCTCGATGCGCGCGAGCCTGCGCCGGATCGTGCCGACGGCGTGGCCGGTCTTCGCCGCTCCGGCGCGCAGGCTGCCGGCTTCCGCGACGTCGAGGAACAGCTCCAGGTCCTGCCAGTCGATGCGGCGCAGCCTGTCCTGAAAGCTTGTCGCGCTGCGCCGCGCGGCTGAGCGAACCGGCGGTGCGGCGGGATTGGCGGGAAGGGCTCTTGTCCGGGATGCAGCGTCGATCGGCTTCTTGCGTGACGTCATCAATCGCCTACCCCGCCTCCGCTCCAATTATCGATTGTCCTATCTCATTCCATTTGTCGCTGGCGGCAACAACTTAATCGCTTCGAAACGGATGTTTGTGCGCTCAGGCTTCCCGTCACCGCTCGCGGGGTGTGTTCATAATGCACCCGCCCGGGCGCGCGATGAGATCGCCACGAGACGAAGCGCCTCCCATATCTGGAAAACCCTTCAGACGCGGAAGGGAACACCATGTATCACGAGACGATCGGAGCAGAAGCTGTCGAGGGCTATGGTCCCATGGCCTTTACGGTGCGCATGATGAAGGCCGTTGCCGGGACAGGCGAACTCCCGACCAGCCGGGCCGCAGGGATCGGGGAGGCGTTGCGCGCCTTGGCGATAGCCCGCGAACATGTCCATGGCCTGGTCCCCGACGAGATCGTCGCGCGCGCGCTGGCCCACAACCGCGAGATCATCCAGTTCGTCGAGGCTCCGGGTGCGCGACCCGACTGCCAGGCGTTCCTGGCTTTCCTGCCGCTCACAGCTCAGGGCGCCAAAGCGCTTGTGGAAGGGCGGTTCAATGCCAGCGATCCCGACCTGTCGCTGGTCTGCCGGCCGGGCGAACAGCCGAGCGCCATCTACATCTGGCTCATCTTCGCGCCGCACGCGCTTGTTCCCGCGCTCCGCGCGCTCGCCCCCCTGCTGGGCCGGCTCGCCCCCAAGAGTTGCCCGCTCTTCGCGCGGGCAGCGACAGGTCACACTGCCCGGCTGTTTCCGCGGATGGGTTTCGCCCCGGCGCGTAGCTACTACGAGGCGGCCGGCGCCGACCTGCTCGTGCTGCCGCCGCGGTCGGGCTGCCCCGCCTTTGAGGTGACACCGGCCGACAAGGCGCCGGGACAGATTGCGGTGCGGGTCGCGCGCACGATGGAGGACATGATGAAGTGCTTCTCGGTGCGGGCGGCAACCTACATGTCGGAGCAGGAGTGCCCGTTCGACGAGGAATTCGACGGCAATGACTTTTGCGCCACCCATTTCATTGGAGAGATCGACGGCGAGCCGGCCGGTTGTCTCCGGGTGCGCTACTTCGCAGACTTCGTCAAATTGGAGCGCCTTGCCGTACGGCAGGAATTTCGCACGTCGCGGCTGTCGTTCCGGCTGGTGCGCGAAGCGCTGACCTATTGCCGGCGCAAGGGGTATAGCCGCGCCTATGGTCACTCGCGCAGCGACCTGACGCGTTTCTGGGGGCTCTTCGGGTTCAAGGCTATTCCGGGCCGACCGAGCTTCGTTTTCTCCGACGTCGAATATGTCGAGTTGGAGGCAGCGCTTGCGCCGCAGGATGCGCGATTGGACATCGGCGAAGATCCTTATGTGCTGATCCGCCCCGAAGGCGAGTGGGACCGGCCCGGACCGCTCGACCGCTCGAGGTGCCGCGCGCCATCGCGTCAACCCGGCCCTCGGCCGAACCGGCGCCGCGAGAAGAGCGATCATCCCCAATTGCAGTCCGGAGGAGCGGCCGCATGAGCGAGGAGGCCTCCGAACATCACGGTAGAGACAGGTTCGTTGGTGACGATGGCGGCGACAGTCGGGCTGATCCGGCCCTGGAGCCGCAGCCGGAGGCCTTCACGGCGTTAAACCAGACGCCGGGGACGCCTCCGCCCGGCGCCGAACTGGCGGCCTGGCTGTTCATGGCGCGCCGCTTGCGCGAAGAGGTACTGGGCGCGCACCTCTTCTCCGATCCCGCTTGGGACATCCTGCTCGACGTCTATGCGGCCGATGCGCGGGGAGAGAAGATCCAGATCAGCAGCCTGTCGCCGATGAGCAATGTCCCGTCCAGCACCGCGCGGCGCTGGGCGCACAAGCTGATCGAGCTGGGCCTGCTCGAGCGCGAGCGTGACGAACGGGATAACAGGCTGACCTACATTCGGCTGAGCGGTGAGGGGCGTCGTCGCATCATGACCTTCATCGGCCGCCTGATGGCGAAAGGGCCGCCGCCGCCGATCATGCGCTAGCTCTCCTGCGCCCCGCCTGTCCGTTGCATTCGCCGAATTCGGCCGCGAAGCGCTGTAACCGAACTGGCGCGAAGCGACGATCGGGGCGGAGGAGAGGGAAGGGGCGCAGCGATCGAGCCGGATCGCAGCTCACGCTTCGCGCGCTGAACGGCGCGTTCGATATAGGCGGCGCCGTTGCTGTCGCCGCGATCCATCTGGTCGAGCAGGCGTAGTGCTTCCTCAAGCCGCCGGATGACGGCGATCAATTGCCTATGCGTTTGTGAGCCTGCCTTCATCCCGTGCTTGTCACCAATTTCCGCGATCGGCGGAGTGTCCCGATGCCCCCGCGTGGGACGCGGGAGCCGGGGCTGGTAACATGACAAGAGACATGCGCCTGCGCTTTTAGCCGCAAGCGACCTGGACATATGCACAGGCACCCCGGCGGATAGCTCCACCGAGGACATCGCTCTTGTCGGGATTACCAGTCCCGGCGCTGCACTTTACAGCGCGAGGCGGGTACTAGCACAGGCAGGGGGGCCGGCCAAGCGAGGGCGATAGCGCATCGAAGATCGCGATCGGAGCCGGGCGGATCACGGTTCAAGCTGCGCATCGCGGAAATCACCGGCATTGTTGCTCGCATTGTCACGAACGTGCAGACTGGCACCCGCAAGGAACGGCCGAGCGAGCTCCTCGGACTCGCGGGCCTCAGGAGGCTTCGACCATGCATGGCTGCGCGCTCGTGAAGAAACTGTCGTTCGGCCTGGCGACGGCGTTGGCCTGCGCGGCGCCGGCATGGGCGGTGCCGTTGGACGGGCTCAAGGGACAAGGCCTGAACGCGATCTACGGAAGCTATGCGCCGCGCGGCGACTGCACCGCCGAGCCGCGGCTTTCCATCGACGATAGCGGGTTCACATTTCGCGCCAACGGCCGTGTCGTAAAGTCGGTTCGGGTCGAGCAAGCGCTGAGCTACCTGGGGCCCGATTATCGCGGCATCAGCCTTGTCTTCTTTCCCTTTCCGGTGAGCGATGATGATTTCGGCCCGGTCGTGATGATGGTCAATGATGGCGAAAGACGAGGGGTCATTCGTCTGGAGGCGGACTTTGCGCCCGGCCGGCGTGCCGATCCGTTCCAAGTGGCACTGACCCGGTTCTCGCCCTACTCCCGGTGCGCGGCCGCCAAGCGCTAGCCTATCAACAGGCAGTCTACCACCAGCGGGCGCGGCGACCGCCCGACTTTACGTTATCTACCAACGACCTGCATTGCTTGGTCTTTCCGCATATGACCTCGCCGACTATCAGGCTGCTCGAAAAAAACGAGCAAAACCGGCTGTCGGCGAACCTCAGCCGGTCGCGCATGTCCACCTTGGTTCATGCCGGCACACGCGCTATGAGACGCATGGGCCGGGGCCAGGTGAATCGCGCGAACCGTACGGATCTTGCAGCTTACGCCAGCGACTCGGTCGCGTGATGGGGTGAGCTTCGGGGTGGAATGGCTAGCGAGATACAAAAGCACCTCTGGGCGGATCTGGCGAATGCGCCAGATGGGCCAGGCGTTTATGCGTGGTACTATAGCCCGGAGATTACCGACTTCGACCTCGACCGCACCATCGAGGCTGCTCGATCCGCATCCGATAGGGTTGAGGCTGAGCGCGTGATCAGAGCGATGCTCGACGGACGCCTCTTTCACTATTTCAGGGAAGAGCCCTACACGGCAGCCTTGAGCGGTCCGCTAAAACCGACCTATGTCGGGTCGCTCGAACACGATACGGCTGCGTCAAGTAGCTTGGTCAGCCGACTGGCGGCTGAACCCGATCGCTTGCGCACCATTCGCGATGTCCTCGCGCTCTCGGCGCCGATGTTCGCGAGCCCGCTTTATATCGGCATGGCAACGGTACTCAGGGGGCGCCTCGCCCGCCACAAAGAGCTGATCGAACGCTTTCGCTCGGTCGTGCCGCGGGACGGTCAAGTGAGCCGAAACTCCGATGCCGGCTTTGCCTGGCAGGTCGCGAAGCGTAAGATCCCGCCCGAGCGCTTGTTCGTATTCACCTGCTCGACCACGAGCGACGACGGCACGGCCGTCGACATAGAAAATATCCTGAACCGCATCTGCTATCCGATCCTGGGAAGAAACTGACATGAGTCTTGGCCTAAGCGTATCTTCTGCTCTCAACCTCACTTTGTCAGGTTCTGTCGGCACTTTCAGTGTGGGCACCGGCCAAGGCGATCAGAAGACGGTGGAAGTGAAATACTTCCTGACCCATGTCGGCTTGAATTTCGGCAGCGGGGCGAACGAAGAGGTTTTGAAGCATCTCGCACCGGTGCGCGAGATTTTTCCTACCGCCGACTTGGAATTCGATGAGATCATGCAGCGCGATATCGACGATGCGCGCGTTTCGTCCGAGCTGGTGCCCTACCTCCTCGATCATCGCTCTCGCGACCTGGTGAAGCTGTTTCCACCAATTATCGTTGTGGTCATGCCAGTGCAGGAGCTCGATAATCGGCCGGCCGACTACTATCCCAAGGTCGAAGCCGAAACGCGGCAGATGTCAGATCACGTGCTGGAGATCACTCGTTCCGGTCCGGTCGGACAAGAGCTGTTCGAGTTCCAGCAGCCTCGTCAAGGCGATGTGCTGTTCGAGCATGACCTGGTAAAATTGAGGCTCAATACCAACCGCTCGAAGCTGGTGATCGTTGACGGGCAGCACCGCGCAATGGCGTTGCTCGCGATCTATCGCAACCTGAAGCAAGACTGGTCGGACTCGATGCGAGCTCCGTACAAGGACTACTATGAGGAATGGACGCCGAACTACATTCGTCAGTTCACGCTCAACAATATCAGCCTGCCGGTGATGTTCTGCACCTTTCCTGCGCTCGATGAGACCTATGGCGGCGGCTACAATGTCAAGATGGCGGCACGTTCGATCTTCTTGACGCTCAACAAGACGGCCCGTCAGGTTTCCGCGTCGCGTAACCGCCTGCTCGATGATAATGACCTGATCGCACTCGTGTTGCGCGACACCCTTTCGACGATCAAGAAGAAGGACTCGCGTTCCAGCGCCTCGCTTCGGATCACGAACGTGGAACTCGACCAGGCGCATGACCGGGTGAAGATCGACAGCCCGATCGCCATGACCGGCGTCAACCACATCTACTATTTCATAGAGCATATCCTGCTCAACAAGCGGGACGAGGACATCAACGGTGCGAAGCCCCGTTCAGGCAAGTTCTACAAGCGAACCGAGCTGCAGAGTGCTGGTGCGCTTGAGCGGCTTGACGGACGCAATGTGCTTGGCGCGGACGTCGCCGACGCGACGACCCGCGACTTCTACACGCCGGAAGCCGGGGAAAAGCTCACCGAGCAATTTCGCGAGCGTTTCGGCAAGCATATCGTCGCCGTTTTCGAGAAGTTTCAGCCTTTCGAGGCGCACGCCAGCGCAGTGCTTTGGCTCGAGCAGCAGCTACTTGCCCAGTCGAACACCAAGCTGCGGCCTATCTTGTTCGAGGGTCAGGGTATCGGCCGGACATTTTCCGCGCATCAGGAAAACCTAGCCGACAAGCTGCGTTCGGGCGAATTTGGATCGGAAGCGACCAAGATCCAGGAGATTGCGGATCGGCTCAAGGCGACGCAGAAACTCGTGCAGGATTTCGTCCAGAAATTGCGCCACCAGCGGGCCGAACGTTTCCTGGCGAATGTATCCGATAAGCGTGCGCTACGCCTCGAGGACAACAGCTATCAACCTAAGGTGCTCGATTTCGTCAACGACCTCTACGACAACGTTCTCACGACCGTCGCTTTCCAGTCCGCTCTGATCGCGGGCTTCTTCGGGGAGATCGAACGGTGCAATCTCAAGCGCGCCAAGGATAATGCGCCAGCCATCGATCTGCAGGCAGCGTTCGATGGCTACCTAGCGGAATTGAACGCATTCTTCTCGCCCGCGAAGTCGGCCGATGTTCGCCGGCTCATCGAGCTGTTCGTCGGCACGCCAGAAGGCGAGATACGCGAGTGGAAGGTCGCACCATCCGCGTCGACGTTCCGCCGCGTGGTCTACCGTGGCGAGATGCAGCCCGACCAGTGGCCTAAGTATAAGTACCTTCTCCTAGAAATCTGGCGCGCTGAGGGTACCGATCTTGCGGACTCATTGCGGCAGGAGCGGGATAAGTGCCGCACCCAGATCTTCAACTCCCTGTTGGAGGAATATCGGAAGGAATTCTTGGAGCGAAATTTGAAACGCGAGGAGAATTTGACCGCGCAAGATCGCACTGAGATCACCAACAGTGCTTATGATGCCTTCCGCAATTTCCTGAAGAACGTGGGGTGGCGCTACCAAGACGTGCCCACCAAGACGGCGCTGATGGAATCGCCGAAGGTGGAGGACGCCACCGAGGCGCCGCCGGCTGAAGAGACTTGGGAGTCGGTTGAGACCGCCGAAGAGGCGGAATGACCCGTCAGCCGATCTATCTGGACGGCTTCTCCACGACGCCCCTGGCGCCCGAGGCACTCGCAGCCATGCAGGCTGCCTGGGCTGGGCCCGGGAACGCGTCATCGCCTCATGCAGCGGGACAGCGGGCGCTGGCTATCCTTGATCGCGGCCGCAAGCAGGTGGCCGACCTTATTGGTTGTTCGGCCGGTGAAGTGATCTTCACCTCCGGCGCGACAGAAGCGAACAACCTTGCGCTTCGAGGAATAGCGGAATGGGGTCGCCGCGGCGGGTCTGAGCGCCGGCGGGTGGTGGTAAGCGCGATCGAACACAAGGCCGTGCTTGAGGCAGCCAAGCGCCTCGTTCTGGATCGATTTGAGGTTGTCGTCGCCCCTGTTGACCGAGCAGGCGTCATCGACCTTACACGCTTGGAAGCCCTTGTTGACGACGAAACATTGCTCGTCTCCGTCATGCTCGTGAACAACGAGACTGGCGTCGTGCAGCCTATTCGCGAGGTTGCGCAAATCTGCCGGAGCCGCGGTGTGCTGCTGCACAGCGACGGCGCCCAAGGTGTGGGCAAGCGGCCGGTGAACGTCTTTGACTTGGGTGTCGACTACCTCAGCATTTCGGCACACAAGCTGTATGGCCCGATGGGTGTCGGTGCGCTCTACGTCGCTTCAGATGCGCCCAAGCCGGTTGCGCAGGTTTTCGGAGGAGGCCACGAGCGGGGCATGCGCGCCGGCACCGAGCCTGTGCCTCTTGTTGCGGGCTTTGGTGCGGCTGCTGAGGTAGCGCGGTCTTGCCTGGAGGCGGACAGCGAGAGATCAGCTATGTTGAAAGATGCGTTCGTCCAGGCGCTGAGCGCTGCCGGCGTATCATACAACTTTGTCACTGAGCGGGCGCCAGTGATAGACGGCGGCCTTGCTCTTTCTTTCCCTTCAACAAGCGGGGATGACCTAGCTGGTCGAGTCTCCAAAAGGCTGTGCATATCGACTGGATCGGCCTGTAATTCTGGCCAAGTTACTTTCTCCCACGTCTTGCAGGCTATGGGAATAGATGGTGACGTATCTCAATCTGTTGTTCGCTTCTTCTTTGGAAGAATGAACACGATCGAGGAAGTACGTTCTGCCGCACTGATCATCGCGGAAGCGGTGAATGAAGCGCGAACGCCACTGGACGAGAGCGCCAGTGAGCGCTACGGTGTGGGTCATGAAGCATGCGCTTACCGACCCTGAGACCCGCGGCCAATTTGCCGGTCATGAGACATTCCCGCTGCGCCTGCTGTGGCTGAAGAAAGCCTACAATGAGGTGGCGAACGGTGCCCCATCTGGAACATTCCACGAACAGTCCGCGATTGCAAGGTTTGGCGTTGGCCGGAATATGGCGGTTTCGATGCGGTATTGGGCTCTGGCGACCGGTTTCGCTCAAGAACGCGATCGCATTATCGAGCCTACGGCACTTGGTCATGCGGTCTTGGCCGACGACGGTTTCGATCCCTTCATGGAGCGGCCCGCAACGGTTTGGCTAGCTCACTGGGGCGTTGCCGCTACGCCTGAATGGACGAGCACCGCCTACTTTGCTTTCAATGGCTTGGCTTCCATCGAATTTGATGCGGCCAATTTGGTGGACGAGCTCATGCAGTTGGTGCGTGAACGTGGCTGGCGCGCGACCCAGAATACATTAAAGCGGGACGTTGAAGTTTTCCTGCGAAGCTATGTGCGGCGCGAGGGTGTGTCGACCGACGACGCGGCAGAGCCTCTGCTTGCTGAGCTCGGGCTGATCCGGGAAGCGCGGATGGGGGGCTGGTTCGAATTCGTGCGCGGACCTAAACCGAGCTTGCCTGATGGCGTTTTCGCGTACGCGCTGCACGACTTCTGGCAACGCTCCGGCGCTGCGGCGGCAATCACTGCAGAGCAGGTTTGTTACGCGCCAGGCTCCCCCGGTCGGGTCTTCAAGCTCGACGAAGATAGTGTGATCACGCGGTTGATGCGGATGGAGGCTGTGACGCACGGCGCATGGCGTTGGACCGACACAGCCGGGCTTCGCCAGCTGCAGAGTGTCGATACCCCCGAGCCCGCTGCTCTTATTGCTGCAGGCTATGGACATCGCGATGCATTGCGGAGGGCAGCATGACCCCGCTTGCTGGCACGGTCACCATCAACAGGCGCTTCGCGCGATCGGCACGCCTCGACGCCGATCTACAGGGCACGCCCCCGTTCGTCGGCTATGTCTTGCAGGCGAGCGTTGCCAAGTCCCTTGCCACGATGGCGTCGAGCCATCTTGAAGCGGGACAGGGCGCGTTCACTTGGACGGGTCCCTATGGTGGAGGGAAGTCGAGCGCAGCGTTGCTCGTCGCCAATCTCATCGCCGGTGAGCCCGCCAACCGCAAGATTGCACGCAAGATTGCTGGCCGCGAGTTGACAAGCATCTACGACCGCGCGTTCCCGACAAGCAGGGGCGAGTGGGCTGTCATAGCTGTCACCGGAAGTCGCGCTGAGCTGCGGCAGTCGATCGTCGATGCTGCCGCGACCAAGCTCAGATGGACCAAAGCCGTCGTTACGCGTGCCGCAGCCAGTAACGAGGGTCTGATTGACGCTCTTTCGGCGTCCGCCAGTTCCAAGTTCGGTGGCGTGGTCTTGATCCTGGACGAGCTCGGCAAGCTACTAGAATATGAGGCGTCGAGCGGCGGCGATATACACCTGCTGCAAGACCTTGCCGAACGCAGTTCCCGCAGCGATGGACGCCTCGTCGTCATCGGCATCTTGCACCAAGCTTTCGAGCAGTATGCCGCGCGGGTCTCGCGCGGCGCGCGTCAGGAATGGGCGAAGGTGCAAGGGCGCTTTCAAGACGTGCCGTTCCTCGCCGGGGCCGACGAGTCGGTCGCCCTGCTCGCTCAGGCAATCACCGCAGAACGACGCCCTGGATCAGCTGACGATCTTGCGATGCAAGTTGCCGAGGCGGTGTCGCGCCGGAAGCCGACGAACACGGATCTTTTGGCCGAAACCTTGGCCGACACATGGCCGCTCAACCCGGTCACGTCGCTACTGCTAGGCCCAGTGTCACGGCAGCGGTTCGCTCAGAATGAACGCTCAGTATTCGGCTTCCTAAGCTCTGCTGAGCCCGCTGGCTTTCAGGAGTTCCTGGCCTCGACCGAAGGCGATGCGACGTATGGGCCCGACCGGCTCTGGGATTATCTCGTCGCGAATTTTGGAATGGCGCTCACTGCCGGCTCTGACGGCAACCGCTTCAGTCTTGCCTTCGAAGCTGTCGAACGTGCGGCGGCGAAGGGATCGCCTGCCCATGTGCGGCTCACGAAGGCTGCGGCGACGATCGAGTTCTTCCGCAACGGCTCAGGGCTCGCCGTTGCCGACGATTTCCTGCGGGCGTCGGTGCCCGACGTGGCGACTGAAATCGTCGACAGGACAGTCGCCGATCTCGTCGATTGGGCAGTCCTGATCAGGCAGCCGCGGCTCGGTGGCTATGCGCTGTTTGCTGGCAGCGACTTCGACCTGGAAGACGCTATCGGACGTGCTGTCGCGCCGTTGTCCAGCGAGCAAATGGAAATCTTGCCGCAGCGCGCAGGGCTGGGCTTCGCCGCGGCGAAACGCCATTATTTCCGCACTGGCGCGCTGCGCACATTCGAAATCATTCTTCAGCAGCTCGGCGACGGCGACGCCCCTGAGGCGATCGCATCCCGACTAGCAGCCCGGCGGATCAAAGGCGCTGGCATGCTTGTCCTGATGATCAGCGACGGAACCCTTAGCGGAGCCGATGTAGACAGCCGCTGCAAGAGCGTCGCCAAGGTGCTGAAAAAAAAGGGCGTTGTCGCGGCCGTCGGTGGAGCCGGAGACAGCTTCGCTCTTCGCACAAGTGCCGCGGAGGTGTTTGCCGTCGAGCGGGTCTTCCGGGATCATCCCCAGCTTGAGGGCGACAGAATTGCGCGGAGGGAACTGGCGGCACGGCAAGCCGCCACAACGGACACTTTGCATCGCGAGCTTGAGGGAGCCCTGAACAATGCGCGCTGGAGTATTGCGCCGGGCCCGACGCTGACTCTCAAGGAGCCTGTCTCGATCGTGGCCAGCGCGCTCGCTGACGCGGCGTATCCCCATGCGCCGCTTCTTCGGAGCGAGTTGCTCCAGCGTGATCGTCCTTCATCGAGTGCGATGGCCGCAGTTCGAGAACTTTGCCATGCCATGGTCGCGCGGGCAGACCAGGAGAATCTCGGCTTCGTCGGCTATCCGGCAGAGATGGGTCTCTACCTGACAGTGCTTGCCCCGTTCGGACTACATCGGGTCGGTTCGGACGGATCGTTTGGCTTCCATGCGCCCGATGACAGCGAGGACGGATCAAGCCTTGCCCCTGTTTGGTCGGTCCTGGGCGACGCAACCGAGGCGCAGCTCGATAAGGTTTACGCAAGGTGGGCCGAGCCTCCTTACGGCCTGAAAGCGGGGGTCATGCCGGTTCTGGCGTTGGCAGCGCTGCTCGCGATGCGCGACGATCTTGCCGTGTACCTTGACGGCGTGTTCCAGACCTCGCTGGATGACGTCTTCGTCGACAAATTGCTGCAGCGGCCGGGAGAGATTAGGGTTCGGCGCATTGATCGTAATGTGCGGGAAGCTGCGTTTCTCGATGAGCTTGCGCGCCGGTTCCAACTTGGATCTGTCGCTAGCTCGCTCCCTGTCGCCCAAGCCTTGTTTCAACGGTACGAGAACCTGACCACTTTCGCTCAGCGGACAGACCGGATTGACGCGATGGCCAAGGAAGTGCGCCGGGTTGTTCTGCGCGCGCGCGATCCCGAGCTGCTGCTTTTCCAAGACCTGCCTGCGGCGCTTGGCGAGGAGCCGAACGCGCAGCGCGTAATCGATGCACTCGACGAAGTCGAGCGCGCCTATCCTGCGCTGTTGAACGAGCTGAGAGAAGCACTCGCACGGGCGCTTGCCGTAGACCCGGAGACCTTCGCGGGGCTTCGGGAACGAGCTGCGGCGGTCAAGGACCTGACCAATGACTTCGCTTTCGAAGGCTTCGCAATGCGAGCCGCGGCGTTCGAAGATGGAGATGGCGATATCGAGGGTGTGGCGAGCGTCCTCGTTCACAAGCCGGCGCGGAGTTGGTCTGACAGAGACCGGGAGCAGGCTTTGGTTCAGATGGCCCGCTATGGGCAGCAGTTCCGTGAACTCGAGGCACTGGCGGTGGTCCGCGACCGCCGCACCAACACCGAGGCCCTCGCGCTTGTTGTAGGCGTGGATCCGAACACGCCGCCTTTGCATCGCTCGTTTATCCTCACTGAAGAGGAACGCCGGGCAGCTGCCAGCTTGGCCGACCGACTGCTCGGAACATTGCGCCGCAACGATTGCCTCGACCGTGTGCAACTCGCCGCCTTGGCGAGAGCCGTAGCAACGGTGGCTGCAGAACAAGAGCGGGAAATCGCATGAAGGCCGAGCGTCATATCCTCGGAATTTCGGGGGGTCGCGACAGCGCAGCCCTTGCAGTGCATATGCGGGCGACGCGCCCCGAACTGCCGATTGAGTATTTCTTCACCGACACGGGCAAGGAGCTGCCGGAGGTCTATATCTTCCTCGATCGGCTTGAAGGTTTCCTGGGCAAGCCGATCCGGCGCCTCAACCCCGATCGCGACTTCGACTTCTGGTTGGCCGAGTATGGCAACTTCCTGCCTTCGCCGCGAACCCGGTGGTGCACGCGCCAGCTCAAGCTGCGGCCGCTAGAACATTGGATTCGTCCGGATTTGGAAGCCGGAACGATCATCCACTCTTACGTGGCCATTCGCGCCGATGAGCCGACGCGGGAGGGCTATCAGGCTACGCACGAGAATATGCGTGTTCACCTCCCCTTGAGAGATGCGGGGATCGACAAAGCCGGCGTGATAGACGTGCTGCGCCAGGCTGACGTTGGAGAGCCTGGCTACTATGATTGGCGCTCGAGATCGGGATGCACGTTTTGCTTTTTCCAGCAGAAGATTGAGTGGGTCCGACTAGCGGAAAGACATCCCGATGCGTTCGCCGAGGCTGTCCGGTACGAAAAAACGGCGCTTAAGGACGGAAGCCCCTTCACCTGGAGCCAGGGTGAAAGCCTCACTGAGCTCGTTCAACCTGAGCGGGTAGAGGCTATCCAGGCAGATTACGCTAGGCGCTTAGAGCGCTTGCGGGCGCGGCGGCCGCGTAATCCTCTGTCGGCTCGCGTGCCTGAGACGGATGATGACGTCTATGGTGTCGACGAAGCCGAGGGCGGCTGCGTCATCTGCCACAAGTAGGGCCTGTCGTCAGCCGCTGCGCTAGCCCCTCGGCCGGTGCGGCAGCCAGCCAGCCTGCGCTTGTGGGATTTGCGGTTCCTAGAGGTCGAGCATGCTTCGGATCGTGCTTCCCCACCGGTTCTGTTCGAGGTCGTGGTGACACGCCTCGAAGAGGAGACCCGGATCGGCAAAGGCGGGACCCTGGCGGCGCAGCTGTCGCGGCTCGACCTGATCGTGCTTGACGAGCTCGGTTATCTGCCGTTCGCCCGCTCGGGAGGGCAGTTGCTGTTCCACCTCATCAGCAAGCTTTATGAGCGCACCAGCGTCATCATCACCACGAACCTCGCCTTCGGTGAATGGCCGACCGTGTTCGGCGATCCCAAGATGACCACGGCGCTGCTCGACCGCGTCACCCACCACTGCGATATCGTCGAGACGGGCAACGACAGCTGGCGCTTCAAAAACCGCAGCTGACAGCCACCTTCGGCGCCTTCAAAAATCTATCTTGCGCTGCGCGCGCCTCCGGTCGGGCTACGCCCGCCCTCCGCCGCACGCAGCGCAAGGCCATCTTCAACAAACCAACATCATATCCGAAAAGGGGTCCCTCTTCGACGCCGATCGGGGGTCCCTTTTGAACGCCGTTTGACATGGTAGAGGTGCCCGCTGGCGGGCGGGATGCGGGCATTGCCTTGCAGGCCTACCGCGAAGAGACGAAGGGCGACCTGTTGGTCATGGGCGCCTTTGGCCACTCGCGCGCGCGGGAATTCGTGCTTGGCGGCGCGACACGGTCCGTTCTCGACCATCCCAGTTGCCCGGTCCTGCTGGCTCACTGATCGTTCACGCCGCATCGGCGCGGTTGGCCGGTTTAGGCTTTAGCGGAGTGTGGCCAGCAGCCGATCGACGTCGACAGTGGCGAAGCTGACGAAAGAGTCGGCGAGGCCATAGGGCAGCAGCAAGGTCCGCTCATGTAGGAGAGCCCCGCAGCTGTAGACCACGTTCGGGACGTAGCCGTCCCGATCCTTTGGGTCAGTGGTGATCAATGGGGACGTGGAGCGTCCCAGCACGAGGGCAGGATTTTGCTTGTCGAGAAGACAGGCGCCAAGGCTGTAGTTACGAACAGGCCCGACGCCATGGGTGATCACGAGCCAACCTTCGTCGAGTTCGATCGGCGACCCGCAATTGCCGAGCTGCACAAATTCCCACGGGAAGCAGGGCCGCAGGATGGTCGCTCCATCCGTCCAATTGTAGAGGTCATTGGACCGAAGCAGCCAGATGCTTTCGTGATCGAGGCGCGCGAGAGCGGCATAGTGCCCGGCAATGCGCCTCGGGAAAATCGCAATTCCTTTGGTGTCGGATACATCGGTGCGCAGCGCGCTCAATTCAAAGCTTTGAAAATCGGTGGTCCGCAGCAGTTCCTGGCGGACGGTCTCGCCCCCGGCTGCGGTATAGGTCCCCAGGTAGAAGCTGTAGCCATTCTCCTCCTCGAAGCGAGTAAGCCGCAGATCTTCAAGGCCATGCCTCTGACGGAAGGTCACGGGGAAAATAACCAGCGATGAGATGTCCGGGAAGCTTCCGCAGGTCAGGCGGACCCCGGGATCGTCAGCCTCTCCGCCCGGCAGCGGCTCGACCCGCGGCGGAGTCGAAATGGCGCTGACCGGATCGAGCTCCACATGCGAGCCGTCGAAATGTCCGGTCCGGAAAGTGATGGACGAGAGATGACCTTCTCCGACAGCGCGGAGCGAGAGCAGGAAGCGGGACGCTCCGGCGACCTTCGCCGCCTCGGGGTGCGGCACGATGCTCGGATTGAAAAGGGCGGCGGATTCGTACGAATATTCAGCGCTCATATAGGCGCCGATGAGGAGCATCTGATCCTTCGTCAGTCCGGGGGAGGGGATTGCAGGGGGGCAGACAAGGTCGTTGCACCGCCGCAGCAGCACCTGCTCGACGTCGCCGTGACGCCCGGCAAGACTGGCGAGGATGCGCTCAAGCTCGGAGCGGCATGTCTGTGCGTCAAGTGCGACGATCCGCTCGATGATGCGGCCGATCCTGGATCGCAGCGCAGGATCGGGCACGGTCGGATCGTCGCCCGGGACGAACGGCCGAATGACGACCCGCGAGGGATCTGCGCGCAAGGTGGGCCCGAGTTCGCGGACAAGGCTGTGGTTGATCAACTCGAATCCCCGCTTCGATGAAGACCAAGCCGGGCCTGCTGCGGATGCAGGCGGAGGACGGCAGGTCTGGAGTGCTGCAGGCCGTAACGCGCGATCGGCAATTCCGCTTCCCCGGGTCTCGCATCTCTACGCTGCAAGTTGTACCCTGCTGCAACGCAACAACAACTCGAGATTGCGAGAAGGCGATGGCTGACGACGGTTTGATGGCTACGGACTTCTGGAACACCTTCGTGGAAACCCAGCTTGCGGCTGCTGCACCAAGCATATCGATCGTATCGGAACTCGTTTCCAGTGCCCAGGGAGCGGCAGGGCAGTTCGTACAGCAATGTCAGCGCGACGCGTTGAGGTTGGCGTCGCGGCGTCTCGAAGCAGACATGACGCTGGTGGGCGAACTGGGCACCGCGCAGTCACCCGGAGATATTGTTGCCGCCTTGACGTGACCCCCTGGTTTCCACCAGCGGGGATTAGAGCCCGGCAGCTTTGTTGCGCATGAGCGCGGGTTGAGCAATGGCCTGCGCAGCGGAGCCCGTAGGGCGTAGCGAAGCAGGCCATTGCTTATCTAGTTCAGCGGCGAACGCCGCTGGGGTTTCGTATCCAAGGGCTGAGTGCGGTCGCTCCCGGTTGTAGTCGTCGGCCCAGGCGGCGATCGCCACGCGAGCATGGTCCAGGCTGAGGAACAGGGTCTCGTTGAGCAGTTCGTCGCGCATGCGACCGTTGAAGCTCTCGACGTAGCCGTTCTGCATCGGCTTGCCCGGAGCGATGTAGTGCCACTCGACGCCGATCTCCCCGCACCAGGCGAGGACCGCGTTCGAGGTCAGCTCGGTGCCGTTGTCGCTGACGATAATGCCGGGCTTGCCGCGCTCGGCGATGAGGTCGGTTAGCTCGCGCACGACCCTGCGCCCCGATATCGACGTATCCGGCACCGCACGCAGGCACTCGCGGGTCACATCGTCGACGATGTTGAGCACCCGGAACCGGCGTCCCGACGCCATCTGATCGTGCACGAAGTCCAGGCTCCATCGCTGGTTGGGCAACGCCAGCACAGGCGCCGGCGCCCGCGCACCAATGGCGCGGCGACGGTTCCTTCGTCGTCGGACCGCCAGCTTCTCCTCGCGGTAGAGCCGCTGGGTCTTCTTGCGGTTGATCACCACGCCCTCCCGCCGCAGCAGGATGTGCAGCCGGCGATAGCCGAACCGGCGGCGCTGCTGCGCCAGCTCGCGCAGCTTCGACCGAAGATCGGCATCATCATCCCGCTGCGACCGGTAGCGCATGCTCTTCCGATCAGCGCCGATGACACGACACGCCCGCCGCTCACTCATCCCCAGGGCTGCCTGGAGACGAGCGACCGCCTCTCGCTTGGCAGCGGGGGTCACCAATTTTTTGCGAGGAGGTCCTTCAGGCCTGCGTTGTCCAGCATCGCATCGGCCAACAACCGCTTCAGCTTGGCGTTCTCGTCCTCCAGCGCGCGCAGCCGCCGCGCCTCGGACACCTCCAGGCCGCCATACTTGGCCTTCCAGTTGTAGATCGTCGCTTCCGACACGCCGTGGCGCCGGGCCAGCTCGCCGGTCTTCGCACCGGCCTCGGCTTCCTTCAGCACCGCAATGATCTGCTCTTCCGTGAACCTCGATCGCTTCATCGTCCGTCCTTCCTTCAGGGCCGGACTCTAATCACACTTGGAGGAAAATCAGGGGGTCACGTCAGCCTGGACGGATTTCCTCAGCCAAGCGGCCTTCGACTATTCAGGGGCGATCGGCAGGATGATGAAGCTCGAAATCGACGAAGCCGCCCTGGTCACAAATGCGGTCACCGGAGACGACCTTCGCGACATCGGTCTCTCCGCGCAGCTGGTCGCCTGACGTACGCAGAGGAGCAGCGCTCTCGCGTTACCTACCGGATAGCGCACCCGTCTGCAGCCGAGTTCAAGTGTTGGTCATGAAGGGATCAGGGCGGCGATAGCGCCTTTGCGTCAGCGCGATCGCACAAAGGCCTCCGCCGGCAACCGCGAAGCTCAAGCCGAGCGTCGCCGAGAATAGCCTCACAAATTCCGGTGCTTCGCCAAAGACGGCGATCACCAGCATGGCAAACGGCGCGCCAGCCAGGAGCAACAACCCCAAGGCGAGATCGACGAAACCGCGCAGGAGAAGCCATATCCAGTTCGCCATGGGCGTAAGGCGCGACTGAAACGCGACGTCGATCGACAGCAAGGCGCGGAGGAGGAACCAGATCATGACGAACGGCGCCAGCGGGTAGAGGCCATGCCACGGTCCGCCCACGAAGAGGGCGCCGAGCACGAGCGTGAGAGCGCCCGACCCGAAGGTGATCCGTCCCACCCAGCTGTGGCGTCCGGTCCATGAGAGCAGAAGCTCGGATAGGCCACCGGCGAGCAACAGCCAGCCGACAAGCTTTGGGAGTGCATCGACGTGCAGGAGCGGCAGAGCGAAAGCTCCGGCGGCGAGCAGGAGCTTGAACAGGCCGCATCCCAGGGTCAGCTGCCATGGGGCGACGTGGAAGGGCCGATGCATCGCTTTCAGCACTCGCCCGTGCAAGCCTCAAGCGCGTCCTGGTCGAGAATGACGATTGCCCGGCGCGAGGGTGTCGTGATGATGCCGTCGTCCCGCAGACGCGTGATCTGCCGGCTGACCGTCTCGATCGTGAGGCCGAGCAGATCGGCCATGTCCTGGCGGCTGAGAGGCAGTTCGAAGCGAAGCGGTCCATCGCTCTTGTCGCTGGAGTGGCGCTTGGCGATGTGCAGAAGGAAAATCGCGACGCGCTCGCCGGCGCTCTTGCGCGCCAGCATCATCATCCATTGTCTGGCCCTGTCGAGATCGGTCAGGGTCCTTTCCAGTAGGCCGTGCTCCAGGGGCTGGTGATCTTGCGCGAAAGTGTCGAACGCCGAGCGCGAGAAGGTGCAGACACGCGAGTCGGTGAGGGCGATGACGGAATGCATGCTCGTCGCGCCGAACGGACGTCCGATAAAATCGCTGGGCAGCACGATACCGAGCGTCTGGTCGCGGCCATCGGCGCTCGAGACCGACAATTTGAGCGCGCCTTCGAGCACGTTGCCGACAAGGAGCGACTCGTCGCCCTGCCATACAAGCGCCTGCCCCTTCTTGACGATTTGATGCCGCCCCAGCCGATTGAGCTCTTCCAGGCTTTCCTCGGGCAAGGAATGGCAGATCGCCTTGTCGCGAACAGCGCATTGCGTACAGGCGTTCATGGTCTCTCCGCGCGTTGGCCGGTGGGTGCACGGTTCCTATCCGCGGCCCCGGGGCGGAGACATTAGTAGTTTACCTAAGGGAGGATCGGGTCACACGGCCGAGCTGAACCTCCTGCTGTCAGGTTGGCGGTAGGCGTCGAAAGTTGCCGCGATAGTGCGTGCATAAGGGAGCGCGGAAGGGGCGATGGAGAGCGTGTCGCCCTCCCAGCACACCAGGCCGCGGTCGAGGAACGGCGCGAGGCGATCGTGAGCGGGCAAGAGGAGATCAGCCGGCACACTCGCTTTCCCCTGGCAGAGCAGCTGCTCGATGACCTCGCCGCGAAGACGATCGTCAGCATTCCGGCGGATGCCTCGATTGCCGGTCAGGCGCTGCTGCGAAAGCATCATGCGATAGCGGCCTGCGTTCTTTTCGTTTTGGATGAGGAGGTCGGGGAAGCTGCTTATGGCAGACGCGCCAAGACCAATCACCACAGGAGCGTCATCGTCGGTGAACCCCTGAAAATTGCGCGACAGCCGGCTTTCGCGGGTCGCCTGCGCCAGGCCGTCGTGCGGCAGCGCGAAATGATCGAAGCCCACAGCCTCATAGCCGCTCCTCGTGAGCAGCTCATGTCCCTGCGAGGCCATTCGAAACCGCATCGCCTGATCGGGCAGCGCGTCCGCATCGATCCGCCGTTGACGGGCGATCAAATGCGGGACGTGCGCATAACCGAACAGCGCTATCCGATCGGCGCCTAGCTCGACCGCTTTGGCGAGAGAGTCCGCGAGGTCCTTCTCGGATTGTCCGGGCAAGCCGTACATGAGGTCATAGTTGAGGGAAGTAACGCCCGCCTCGCGCAGCATCGATGTGCACCGCTCGATGTCCTGTAGCGGCTGAATCCGCCCGATTGCCTCCTGGAGGCGCGGATCGAAAGTCTGCACGCCCAGGCTCGCATTGCTGATCCGCGTGCCCGCGATCGCCTGCGCCCACGCAGAGGTCAAAGTGCGTGGGTCCAGTTCGATCGAGACGACGGGCTTCTCGAGCCGAAAACTGTCCGTGAGCGAGAGGAACAGGCGAACGAAATCGGTAGCCGTGATCGCATTGGGGCTGCCGCCGCCGAAGGACAGGCGGCGGACCGTTGCGGTCTTCGGCAGCATCCGGCCGACCAGCGCGATTTCGCTATGCAAAGCCTCCAGATAGCTGGCCAGCCGCTGCCGGCGATTTGCACGGCCCGTGTTGCACCCGCAGTACCAGCATATCGTTTCGCAAAAGGGGATATGGACGTAAAGCGAGACATCGCCGTCTGTTCTCGAAAGGGCAGAGGCGAAATCCTGCTCCCCCACATCGTTGCCGAACTCGGCTGCTGTGGGATAGCTTGTATAGCGCGGGACCGGGGTCGCCAGCAGGTCTGGATGGTAAGGCCACATGGTGCGATCTTGCTGCGCCAAGCAGCCTGTTTCATTGAGGAGCATCAAAAATCTGGCCAATTGCCCGTGGCTTTCAGTTTTACGTGGCAGGGCAGCTCTCGAGCGGTGGTGCCAAGGACGCCGCTGCTTATCGCGATCTTAGTCGTTCGGTCGCAAAGGCGCCGGGAAGTGTCGCAAAGACAATCTTTTTGGATTTGACAGAATATTGATTTGAAGCAAAGTTCGGCGTCGAAGGCGCCGCTATCGGATCGCTCGAACCTTGTGGAGACGACCAGCGAGACGACATGGTCGCCCGGTTCCGGCATGCTTGTCGAGCATGCCTTGAAGCAAGCGGGAGAGGGGCCTTGGCAGTCAGCTGCGGCGCGAACGATCACGCGCGCCGTATGTCCAAGGGTCGATCATGTGCCAGTTTGCCTCTCTGAAGCCATCCGCAACATCAGTGTCGCGCTTTCTGCCTATCCTCAGAGCGTGGGAACAGGACTGCCGGCCGAGCCGTATCAGCTTCTTTGCTGTCGACGCGGAGCGTAGCCGGCAGCCAACAGCAAGGGGTTAGTGATCATGAGCCTGCCCATCGGAATGTGGGGGATGATCATCGGCGTGCTCGGGATCATCGCCATCGCAAGCGGAGCCTGGTTGCTCTTCCGCGCGCGCGACGTGGCCCGACTGACGGACACGCCGAACAACGAGGTCGCGCCGGGACGCAAGCGGAGGCCATCGGCCAGCCGCACCAAGGTGCGGATCGTGCTCGCCATCAACGTGCTCTCCACGATCGGGGCGCTCACGATCTTCGCGCTGGTCGCTTCGCGCACCATCGGCTCCAACGAAACGCAAAACGATCCCTACGCGGCACGGCCCTGACGTAGAAGCAAAGGACGGCGAGAATGGACGAACTACTCTTCAAGGTCGGGGGCTGGTTGTTGCTGGCCATATTGGCGCTCTTCGCCTGCGCGCTCGCCCTTGATTCGGGCTTCTCGGTCCACATGGCGATCGCCTCCGCCACGGCCCTGCTGATCGCCTGGATCACGATGTACAAGGCCGACTTCCAGGTCTTGTCAGGCTTCAAGCCGGCGACAATGCCGGATGTGACCCGGTACGACGACGATCTCATCCGGCTCGGCGTCATTGCGACGCTGTTCTGGGGCGTCGTCGGCTTCCTGGTCGGCGTGGTGATCGCGACGCAGATGGTCGTCCCGACCCTGAACCTCGAGCCCTGGTTCAGCTTCGGGCGCATGCGGCCGCTTCATACGTCTGCCGTCATCTTCGCCTTCGGCGGCAATGCGCTCATCGCGACGAGCTTCTACGTCGTCCAGCGCACCTGCCGCGCGCGCCTCGCATTCCCGGCGCTCGCGCGCTTCGTGTTCTGGGGCTACCAGTTCTTCATCGTCCTGGCCGCGACCGGCTACCTGATGGGCGTCACTGCCAGCCGCGAATATGCCGAGCCCGAATGGTATGTGGATCTGTGGCTCACGATCGTCTGGGTCGCCTATTTCGTCGTTTTCGTCGGCACGCTGCTGCGCCGGACCGAGCCGCACATCTACGTCGCCAACTGGTTCTATCTGAGCTTCATCATCACGATCGCGATGCTGCACATCGTGAACAACCTCGCGGTGCCGGCAAGCCTCTTCGGCTCTAAGAGCTACTCGGCCTTCGCCGGCGTGCAGGATGCGCTTACGCAGTGGTGGTACGGCCACAACGCGGTGGGCTTCTTCCTTACCGCCGGCTTCCTGGCGATGATGTACTACTTCGTGCCCAAGCAGGCGGAGCGGCCGATCTACAGCTACCGTCTGTCGATCATTCACTTCTGGTCGCTGATCTTCCTCTATATCTGGGCGGGACCGCATCACCTTCACTACACGGCGCTGCCCGACTGGGCGCAGACGCTGGGCATGGTCTTCTCGGTTGTGCTGTGGATGCCAAGCTGGGGCGGCATGATCAACGGCCTGATGACTCTGAACGGAGCCTGGGACAAGATCCGCACCGATCCGATCATCCGCATGATGGTCTTCGCGCTCGCCTTCTACGGCATGGCGACCTTCGAAGGTCCGATGCTGTCGATCAAGGCGGTCAACTCGCTGTCGCACTATACCGAGTGGACCATCGGCCATGTGCATTCGGGCGCACTTGGCTGGAACGGGATGATTACCTTCGCCGCGCTTTACTATCTCGTTCCGCGGCTCTGGGGACGCGAGCGACTCTATTCGCTGCGCATGGTGAACTGGCACTTCTGGCTCGCGACGCTGGGGCTGGTGCTCTATGCGGCCGCGCTCTGGGTCGCCGGCATCACGCAGGGCCTGATGGCGCGGGAATATGGCTCGGACGGCTACCTCGTCTACGCTTTCGCCGAGATCGTGGCGGCCATGAAGCCCTACTATGCGATCCGCGTGCTTGGCGGCCTGCTCTATCTCCTGGGTGCGCTGATCATGGTCTACAACGTGTGGATGACGATCCTGGGCCGGCTTCGCAAGGAAGCGCCCATGTCGAGCGCCGCCTACAATCCCGAAGCCGACCGGCCGATCGTGCCGGCCGCGACCCCGGCTGAATGAAGGGAAACGTCTGATGTCATCGCAGCTCGCCACCCAGCACAAGAAGCTGGAGCGCAACGTCACTCTTCTCAGCGTCTTCGCCTTCATAGCCGTGGCCATCGGCGGCATCGTCGAGATCGCGCCGCTGTTCTGGATCGACTCCACCGTCGAGAAAGTGGAGGGCATGCGGCCCTACACCCCGCTCGAGCAGGCGGGGCGCGACATCTATGTGCGCGAAGGGTGCTACACTTGCCACAGCCAGATGATCCGACCCTTCCGCGACGAAGTGGAGCGTTACGGCCACTACAGCCTCGCCGCCGAGTCCATGTACGATCACCCCTTCCAGTGGGGCTCGAAGCGTACCGGACCCGACCTGGCGCGGGTGGGCGGGCGCTATTCGGACGAATGGCACGTGCAGCACCTGAAGGACCCGCGGTCGGTGGTGCCGGAATCGATCATGCCCTCCTATGCCTTCCTGGCGGACACCGAACTCGACCTCAAGGGGATCGACGGAAAGATAGGCGCGCTGCGCAAGGTCGGCGTTCCCTATACAAAGGCAATGATCGACAGCGCCGAAGCAGACGCCAAGCTGCAAGCTTCGTCGGACGGCGACGCGGCCGATCTCGCCAAGCGCTATCCCAAGTCGCAGGTGCGCGACTTCGATGGCGATCCGTCGAGGCTCACCGAAATGGATGCGGTCGTCGCCTACCTGCAGATGCTCGGCACGCTGGTCGACACCAATGCCGCCGCGGCGCAGGAGCGGCGCCGATGACCTACGACGCGCTGCGTCACTTTGCCGACAGCTGGGGCCTGGTGCTCATGGCGATCATGTTCGCGGTTTTTGTCGGCTGGACTTTTCGAAAGGGCGCGCGCTCCCGGCAGGACCGCGCCGCCCGTTCGATCCTGGAGGAAGATGATGGCTGACAAGCGGATCGACGAGGCGACGGGGACGCCCACGGTCGGGCACGAATGGGATGGGATCGAGGAACTCGACACACCCATGCCGCGCTGGTGGCTGTGGACCCTCTATGCGACAATCATCTGGGGCATAGCCTATACGGTGCTCTATCCCGCCTGGCCGCTGGTCAATTCGGCGACGAAGGGCGTGCTCGGCTGGTCGAGCCGCGAGCAATTGGCCGGCGAAGAGGAGGCGGAGCGCCTGCGCAAGGAGCCCCTGCAACTTGCGCTCGCCCGCATCCCGATCGAGCGGCTCAACGAGGATTCGCGGCTGATGCAGGCGGCGGTCGAAGGCGGCCGCGCGGCGTTCAAGGTGCACTGCGTCCAGTGCCACGGCTCTGGCGCCGCCGGTAGCAAGGGTTATCCGAACCTCAACGACGACGACTGGCTCTGGGGCGGGGACATCAAGCAGATTCA
Source organism: Sphingobium sp. IP1 (assembly GCF_002708645.1). Classification (NCBI taxonomy): domain Bacteria; kingdom Pseudomonadati; phylum Pseudomonadota; class Alphaproteobacteria; order Sphingomonadales; family Sphingobiaceae; genus Sphingobium; species Sphingobium sp. IP1. The sequence continues at coordinate 7,598 of NZ_NOIW01000034.1, read as the reverse complement.
CACGACCCTGGTCCATGGTATTCGCCAGCCCGGTCACGCCGAGACGCGCATGTCGCAGATGCCCGCGTTCGGGCGCGATGGTATCCTTACCTCCGAGCAGGTGGAGGACGTGGTCAGCCACGTTCGCGTCATCTCCCGTCAGGAGAAGCCGAGCGCAGCCTCGCAGCGCGGCGCGAAGCTGTTCGCCGACAATTGTGCGGTGTGCCACGGCGCGCAGGGCCAGGGCGATCGCAAGTTGGGCGCACCCAATCTCGCCGATTCCATCTGGCTGTTCGGCGGCGATCGGGAGGCGCTCGCGCAAACGGTCAACAACTCCCGCTATGGCGTGATGCCGGCTTGGGGCGCGCGCCTCGATCCGGTCACGGTGAAGATGCTGGCGGCTTACGTACACTCGCTGGGGGGCGGCGAGGATTTCATCCCCGAGCCCGCGCCAAGCGCCGCTGCATCCGCGGCGCCGCAAGCGGCTCCCTCCCAGGCGGCCAAGAGCAATGTCCAGCCCAGATGATCTGACCGGCTCCAAGCAGCAGCTGTTCGAGAAGCGGCAGAAGGTCTTTCCCAAGGCGATCGACGGGCCGTTCCGCCGCTTCAAGTGGCTGGTCATGGCAGTGACGTTGACGATCTACTACGTCACGCCGTGGCTGCGCTGGGATCGCGGGCCCTATGCACCTGACCAGGCGGTGCTTGTCGATATCGCCAACCGTCGCTTCTACATGTTCTCGATCGAGATCTGGCCGCACGAGTTCTATTATGTCGCCGGCCTGCTCATCATGGCCGGCATCGGCCTGTTTCTCGTGACCTCGGCGGTCGGCCGGGCATGGTGCGGTTATGCCTGTCCGCAGACGGTCTGGACCGACCTCTTCCAGCATGTCGAGCGCGCGATCGAGGGCGATCGCAATGCCCAGCTGCGCCTGGAGAAGGCCCCGTGGGGGCCTTCGAAGATCGCCAAGCGCGTGACCAAACACGCGATCTGGCTGCTCATCGCCGTGGCGACTGGTGGCGCCTGGATCTTCTACTTCGCCGATGCGCCGACGCTCGCTCGCCAGCTTTGGGCGCTCGACGCGCCTTATCAGGCCTGGTTCACGATCGGGCTGCTCACCGCCACGACCTACATACTTGGCGGGCTGATGCGCGAGCAGTTCTGCATCTATGGTTGCCCCTGGCCGCGTATCCAGGGTGCGATGCTCGACGAGAAATCGCTGATGGTCACTTACAAGGCCTGGCGGGGCGAGCCTCGGACTCACGGCATCAAACGGGCGGGCCCCGCAGTGCACCAGCCCGATGGCGAGCTCGGCGCCCAGGCGCAGTACGGCTTACCCTCGCTTGTGGCGCTGGCGTCTGCTCCCGAAAACAATCCGCGTGTCATCGGCGACTGCATCGATTGCAACAACTGCGTAGCGGTGTGTCCCACCGGCATCGACATACGCAACGGTCCGCAGATCGGCTGTATCACCTGCGGTTTGTGCATCGACGCCTGTGACGACATCATGGAGCGGATCGGTAGGCCCAAGAAGCTGATCGGCTATTCGACGGTCGCCGACGAGCTGCTCGCAGGCAATGGCAAGACGCCGGAGCCGCCGCTCAAGCGGCTGTTCCGTCCGCGCACGCTCATCTACTTCCTGATCTGGGGCTCGATCGGCCTGGCGATGCTATTCGCGCTCGGATCGCGCACGCGGCTTGACCTCAGCGTCCGTATGGAGCGTAACCCCATCTGGGTGCAGCTGTCGGATGGCATGGTGCGCAATGCCTACACCATCAACGTGCGCAACATGGAAGCGCGGCCGCGCTCGGTCACTTTGTCGATCGAGGGCCTGCCCGATGCGCAGATCTGGACCGATGCGCAGGCGCGCGGTGGCGCCGGTCAGGCCGTGGAGATCGCGATCGGCCCCGACCAGGCCCGCAAGACGCGGGTCTATGTCGCGGCGCCCGAACGCCAGCAGCGTGATTTCGCGTTCGTCATTCGAGCCAACGACGGTCAAGGAGCAACGGATCGCGAGAGCACCGTGTTCGAGGGGCCGGAGAGCGAACGATGAGGCGCGAGTTCACCGGACGCCACATGCTCTTCATCATGCTGGGCATGTTCGGGACGATCATCGCCGTCAATCTGGTGATGGCGCGGTTCGCCGTCACGACGTTCGGCGGCACGGTCGTCGAGAATTCCTACGTCGCCAGCCAGGCGTACAATCGCTGGCTGGCCGAGGCGCGGGCACAGGACGACCTCGGCTGGACGCTCGATCTGGTTCTGATCCCAGGACGGATTGTCGAGGCCAAGACAACGCCGCGGGAAGGCACGCTAGCCGGCGTAGCCGAGCATCCGCTCGGCCGGGCTCCCGACCAACCGCTGACGTTCAGGAGATCCCCGCAGGGCTTGTGGCGATCGACAACCCCGCTGCCGCCGGGACGCTGGCGCGTACGCCTCGAACTGCGGAACGGTGGACAGTCGGCGCGTTTCGTCAAGGACGTGCCGGCGTGAGCGCCGTCACCAGCACGTTCAGCGTCCCGGGGCTGCACTGCGCCGGCTGCATCGCCAAGCTCGAAGGCGGACTGGCGCGGACGGACGGCGTGATCAGCGCCAGGGTCAACTTCACCAAGCGCCGGGTCGCTATCGCCCATACGGACAAGCTTGGCGATGATCACCTGAGGGAAATCATCGGCAGGATCGGTTTTCCGGCGGAGCGCCTCCTCGGCGAGGAGGAGACGCGCAGCGCGCCGGAAAGCCGTGAACTCGGCATCGCGCTCGGCGTCGCCGGCTTTGCGGCAATGAATATCATGTTGCTGTCCGTCAGCGTCTGGTCCGGGGCGCAGGGCGCGACGCGCGACCTGTTTCACTGGCTCTCGGCGCTGATCGCGCTTCCTACCGTGGCCTATGCGGGCCGACCCTTCTTCCGCAGCGCCTGGGGCGCTCTTCGTCACGGCCGCACCAACATGGACGTGCCGATCAGCATCGGCGTGACCATGGCCTGCGCCGCCAGCTTGTACGAGACGATCAATAGCGGTCCGCACGCCTATTTCGACGGCGCGGTGATGCTGCTGTTCTTCCTGCTTGCCGGTCGCTTCCTCGACAGCGTGATGCGGGTACGCGCCGAAGACGGCGTCGCCGCGCTGCAGCGCCAGCGCGCGCCGCGGGGCCTGGTCGTCGGCAAGGACGGCGTTGCCGAATGGCGCAACGCCGAAGAGATCGCCCCGGGCATGACTCTGCTCGTGGCGGCGGGTGAAACCTTCGCAGCGGACGGCGTGATCGTCAGCGGGGCGTCGAGCATCGACCGGCAACTGGTCACGGGCGAAAGCGCGCCGGAGAATGTCGGCATCGGCGACGCCGTCCTTGCCGGCACGATCAATCTCGCCGCGCCGCTGACGGTAAAAGTCAGCGCCGCGGGCGAGGGGACGGCGATCGCCGGCATCGCCCGCCTCATGGAAGCCGCGAGTGGAGCGAAGTCGCGGTACGTGCGGCTCGCCGACCGGGCTGCGCGCTATTATGCTCCCGCCGTGCACGTCCTTGCCGCGCTCTCGCTGGTCGGATGGCTGATCGCCGGCGCCGGATTGCACCAGGCGGTGCTGATTGCGGTGGCCGTGCTCATCATAACCTGTCCGTGCGCGCTTGGCCTCGCCGTCCCGGTCGCCCAGGTCGTCGCGGCCGGTTCGCTCATGCGCCGCGGCGTGCTGATCCGCGACGGCGCTGGCCTGGAGCGTCTTGCTGAAGCGAATGTCGCGCTTTTCGATAAGACCGGAACATTGACGCTCGGCCGGCCGAGACTGATCGATGACGGGAATTTGTCACCGGACGAAAGGCCGGTTGCCTTGGCGCTTGCGCAGAGAAGCCGCCATCCGCTCGCCAGGGCATTGGCGACAGCACTGGAGGGTATCGAGGCTGCCGACATCAGCGATGTCGAGGAAGCCCCGGGTCTTGGCGTCGCCGCGATTTGGAAGGGGCAGCGTGCCTTCCTCGGCCGCATCGACGATGCCGGACCTGAAGGCGGCGAGGCTCCCGGACACCACGCGCTCACCACCGGGTTCAGGCTGGGAGGTGGGCCGGCCCGCCTGCTGCGCTTCGAAGATGCCCTGCGCCCCGATGCCGCCGCCGCGATCGCCCGCCTCGATGCGCTGCATATGCAGCCTACCATCGTTTCCGGCGACCGCGAGCGCCGTGTCGCGCGGCTCGCTGTCAAGCTTGGCATGCGCGGGCAGGGCGATCTCGATCCGCAAGGAAAGCTTGAGGTGATCGCACGCCTCAGCGCGCAAGGTCACCGGGTCCTGATGGTCGGCGACGGCCTCAACGACGGCCCGGCGCTCAATGCCGCGCACGTTTCCATGGCGCCGTCTTCGGCAAGCGATGTCGGGCAAAGCGCCGCCGACCTCGTGTTTCTGGGCGACTCTCTCTCGGCGGTGCCGGCATCCGTCGCTGCCGCAAGGCGCACGATGCGCGTCGTGAAGCAGAACTTCGCCATGGCGATCGGCTATAATGTGCTGGCCGTGCCGCTGGCCGTTGCCGGCATGGTGACGCCGCTGGTCGCCGCTCTTGCCATGTCACTCTCGTCCATCATCGTCGTCGGCAATTCGCTGCGTCTTCGGGACGCCGCGCGGTGACCGGGCTTACGATCCTCATACCGGCAGCGCTGTTTCTCGGTCTGCTCGGCCTTGCCGCCTTCTACTGGTCGATGCGGAACGGCCAATATGACGATCTCGACGGCGCTGCCGAGCGCATCCTGCTCGATGAAGGCGACGAACTATCGCAAGATCCGGCGCCAACCGGCCGCCGCGAACACGACCGCTGAGCCGCCCAGCGGCGCAAGCGGCACAAGTCAGCCGCCTTCGGTCAGCTCAGCTTTCGCGCATAAGACGCTTGCGGCACCGATCGGCGTGACACGCTGTCAGGCAGCAGGATTGCCTGTCGCTTGGATCCGGCTGCCGCTCGACCGGGATCGGAACGGTTCGCGCAGAGCCGTCGCTGGCACAGAGCTGGACCCAGAGCAGGGTTTGCGACGACGGCATGCCGCTGAGTGATCCGGGAAGGATCGCCGCAATCCCGACGAGCGCCATCAGCTTCATTTGAAACTCTTCCGTCGCCGGGCATACAGCACTGTCATTGTGACTTTCCACGTATAACGAAAGGTTGTGCGGAGTATATACGACGGCGGCCGAGCGGGGGATTTGATGACGAGCAATCTTCCGGCAGATCACGCCGCCTGCGCGGAATATTGAGCCGGGTCAAGGCGCACGGTTTTCTGCCTCGATAGGGCATTGTCGTCGCCGCAATAATCCTTGTTCGCGCGGGGCGAACGCTGCGGCGGCGGATGAGGGAAGATGAAAAACCTAACGCTAACGGCCGCCACCATTGCCGCGATCGCCATGTCCACGCCGGCTCTCGCGGGTGACGCCGCGGGACGCTGGCAGGTCAAGGTCATGGGCACCGCCGTGTTGCCGGACGGCAAGATCGACAAGGTTCTGGTCGATCCGGGCCTGCCGGCGGGAACCGACACCAAGGCCGACGACAATTACGTGCCGACCGCTGCGATCGAGTATTTTTTCTCACCGAATGTCTCCGTCGAAACGATCTGCTGCCTCACCCAGCACGACGTCGACGTCGCTGCCGGGCCACTCACCGGCGGCCAGCTCGTCGCGGATCGCAAGATCGTACCGGCCACGCTCACGGTGAAACTGCACATGCCCCTGGCGAGCGGGATCAAGCCCTACGTCGGGGCGGGCCCGGCCTATTTCATCTTCTTCGACGAAAAGCCAGGCGCGGCAGCCCGCTCGCTGCTTGGCGCCACGAAGCTCGCCTTCAACGACAAGCTCGGCGTGGCCGTCCAGGCGGGCGTCGACGTAGCGCTCGGCAATTCCGGGTTCGGCTTGAGCCTCGACGCCAAGCGGTACTGGGTTCGGCCGACCGCCCACTGGTCCAACGCCTCGGGCGCCGAGGTGTTGGCGACGCGCCACAAGCTCGACCCCTGGGTTCTGAGCGCCGGGGTGGCCTACCGGTTCTAAGAGGCTGACGAAGGAAGCCCCGCCCCGGCGGGGCTTCCTTTCGTATGCGGCTGGAGCAACATCCCGAACGGGGGGTGGACTCGGCCTTACCCGCCAATGGGGCGGAGCGCTCTACCCCGCTTCTCCAAAGCGACGGCGGAACCGACATCGAGCCCCAAACAAGGTCCGAGGCATTTTCCAAGGACCTGGCTGATGCAAGCCGCGGACGGCGCGAGAACTACTGAATCGGCGTGAACAGATAAAGCGCGGCGGAACTGTCTTCCGCCGCGCCTCTCAGCACCAGTTCGGAGCGGTCAGGCGACCTCCACTTCCTTCGCGCGCTTTTCCGCGTGAGCCTTGAACATTTCCATGACGTCACCCGACGTCACCGGCCGGGTTTCGGTGGTAGGAACCGAGCCTCCCGAGCTCTTCGGCGCGGTGTCGACCTGCTTGGCCGCCGCGCGTGCATGGCAGGCGCCGACGGTCATGTCCTCACGGCGGTTATGTTCGAACAGGGCGTCGTGGCGTAGCCAGCGGATGGCGTTCAGGTGCGTGACCTTGTCGATCTGCTCGTCGCTGAGGTTCTTCACCTGCTCCCAGAGGAGTTCGGCCGCATCTGGCCAGAGCGCATCCGAATGCGGATAGTCGACCTCGTAGGTGACATTGTCCTCGCCGACTTCCGCCAGGTTCTTCAGGCCATAGGGATCCCACAGGAAGCAGTGCGCGAAGTGACGCTTCATCAGCTCGCTGGGCTTGATGTCCTGGAAGCGCGAGCGCGTCCAGGCCTTGTGGCGCCAGTTTGAGAAATCGGCGCGCTCCATCAGGTAAGGCACCCAGCCTATCGATCCTTCGGAGACGATGATGCGCATGTCCGGATATTGATGCAGTTCCTCGAGCTGGAGCCAGTCCGCGACGCCCTGCGCGACGGAAAGCGGCATCGTGCTGATCCAGGCCTCGATAGGCGTTTCCATCGAGGCGTGAGGCGCCGGGTTGCCGCTACCGATATGGAGCGCGATGGTCATGTCGTTGTCCATCAGCGCCTTGAACATCGGATTCCAGTAGTCGTTGTGAATGCTGGGCAGACCTTGAACCGTGGGGTTCTCGTTCATCGAGACGACGCGGAAGCCCTTCTTGGCGCACCGATGGATTTCGGCGACCGTCGCATCCATGTCCCAGGTGGGCATGATGGCAAGCGGAATGAAGCGGCCGGGATAGGCCATGCACCATTCGTCGTGATGCCAGTCGTTGTAGGCCTGCATGTGGCGCAGCGAGAGCGTTTTGTCCGGCGCCTTGTGAAAAGTCTGGCCGTCAAAGCCGATCGAGTTGCCGAAGCACATCGAGGCGGCGACGCCGTTCACGTCCATGTCGTCGATGCGCTTGTGCACGTCCCAGCAGCCATCGCGGAGCTGATCGAGAGAGGTCGGCTCCATCCCGTATTCCTCGAACGGGCGGCCGACGACGGCGTTAAGCCCGACCGAGGGGCGGATATAGCCCTGATACTGCCAGAAGTTCTGGCTCTGTTGCAAACATGGGGCACGGCCGCGCGGCGTCACCCAGTTGGGGGATTAGGCAGCATTGGCGAAATGCTTATTGAGCATAATCATGGTTTCGGTCAGGGCCGAGGGTCCAATTCCGAATGC
>NZ_NOIW01000033.1:0-53142 GCF_002708645.1 Sphingobium sp. IP1 | reverse complement strand
AGCGAGATGCCAATCTGATGGGATGGCTCGACACCCTATAGAATAATGTGAAGGACGTGGCGAAATGTTCCGCAGCTTTGCAGGACTACGCCGCGTTCCTCCGCATTACCGCTTCCTCGCGATAAGGCATCTTATGGCGAGCTGCGCATAAGATACCCCATGCGTCGGCATAGGTGTCATAGACTTCGATCTGTTCGGGCGTCAGTTCGTGGCGCAGGATGTCGTATTCGACGCCTGCGAAGCTGAGTGCGCGCGCGGTATAGAGTCCTGTGGCCTTGAGATCGCGGGCGACCAGCTCCATCGCCGCGATGCCACCCTGACGGATCTGGGTGATAAAGGCTTCACGGTTGGCGAAGGCGGTATCTGGCCCCCACAGGCCGAGCCGCACCGCATAGGCAAGATTGTTGACCTCGGACGCGCCGGTGGCGGACGCATAGAGCACGCGCGCGAGCGGCAGATGGTTCTGGAGCAGGACCCCTGCGATGCCCTGCTGCGACCCCTTCTTGGTGCCCATCGATCCCTCGCCGCCTGCAACGCCGCCCATCTCATGGGCTTCGTCGAAAGCGATCACGCCGTCGAAATCGGCACCTGCCCAGGCAATGATCTGGTCGAGCCGCGTGGCATCGCCCCGGTTTGAGCGCAGGGTCGGATAGGTGACGAACAGGACTCCCTCGGCCATCGATATCGGCTCGTCGATTTTCCAGCGCGAGAGCGGCTGCACATCGGCGGCAAGACCGCCCAGCGCGGTCCAGTCCCGGATCGCATCGGCGTGCAGTGCTTCGTTCTTGCTGATCCAGATATTCTTGCGACGACCGGCAAGCCAGTTGTCCAGAATGACGGCCGCGACCTGACGCCCCTTCCCTGCCCCGGTGCCGTCGCCCAGGAAATAGCCTTTGCGATAGGCCCGACCGTCGTCGGCGAGGACCAGGCCGACGCCTTCCTTGTCGGGCTTTGACAGGCCGGGGATGAACTGGGTCCAGGCATGACCGGCATAGACGACGGTCTCGAGTTGCGAGGAGGACAACAGCCTGTCCGTCACGGTTCGCTCAGGGAGCGCGGGCACATGGGAGGGGATCGGCGCCGGGATCGAGCCCATGGCGATGGATTCGACCAGGGCGGTCGGATGCTCCCCAGCGGTATCGAAGACGATCCGGCTCGGGCGATAGGGAAGATAGACGCCGGTCTGCTCGGCCAGCGGTGCCGCCGTTTCGAGGACGGCATAGCTTACGGGAAGCACGTCGTTGCGCGCCGGTGCGCGGAAGATTCGCGGCGTGGCGGCGGGCTTCGACTTGACGCTGCGCATCAGCGAGATCGGGCCGCTGCGTTTGACAGGCGTTGGCGCGACCGCGGTCATTGGCAGGCGTGGCGGGATCGCGAGGACATCGAGAAGGTCAGCGACATCGCGGCGCTGGATCGTTGTTGTCGTGGTATCGCCCACGGCCTTGTCGATGACGTAAAGGCGGACTGCGACCCCGGTGCCGTGCTTGCCATAGGCATGGGTGAGCCGGATCGAGGTGCGGAGGCTGACGCTGGCGAGCGTGGTCGACCAGACCGATGCCATGCGTGCCGATTGCGCAAACCAGTCGGGCATGATTGCCACGACGCGTCCCCCCGGTGCCAGACGTTTGATGGCGGCCTGGAGATGGCGGACGGCTGCCAACGCATCGGCGCCGCGGCCGAGCGACCGCGAGAATGGCGGGTTCATGAGGATGAGGCCGGGGCGCGGTGCTGCCGTCATGACGCTGGCGATCTGTGCGCCGTCATGCCCTGTGACGCTGGCAAGTGGATAGGCCGCTGCTAACCGAGCGCGGCGGGCCGGGTCGATCTCATTGAGATGAAGCGCCGCGACAGGTGGCAGGCAGGCGATCAGCAGGCCGTTGCCCGCGCTCGGTTCAAGGACGATATCGTCGTCCTGTGGCGCGGCAAGCAAGCAGGCAACCGCCGCAAGGTCGAGCGGCGTCGAGAATTGCTGCCAGTCGATCTGTTCCTCGCTGCGGACGGTCTGGGTGGGAAGTCGGCCGACAAGAGCGATCGCCTCTGCGATGCTTGGAGGCTTTGCCCCGCCATTGACCGCCAGGACGGTCGCATGCTCGAGGATTTCGAAGCTCTCGCGCTGGGTCCAGTGGCCATCGGCGTCGCTGCCGCCAAAGGCGTTTGCCATTGCGTCGTTAAGCTTGGCGCGGGTGATTTTGACCCCGCTTGCGATCGAGGCCGCGACGTGACGGGCAGCAGCGGTGGCATTTCCGGCGCGGGCAGGCGCCGTATCGAACAGGTCGGTCATGGGGATCTCCAGGGCTTGGGCTGCTCGTGCAGCTCGCAAACCCGATCCCCCTCCCCTTCAGGCTCCTGGCTTCAGGACGTCGGCCCAGTCGCCGAAGCGCGGCGGTGGCGGCATCCGCTTGAGGATGAACCCCTGTGGGCGGTAGGCGGCCCAGGCTTTCCGCCGCGCGCGCCGCCCTTCGAAATCATTATCCTCGGCGAAGATGAGCGTGGTGACACTCGCGGGGATATAAACACGGTCGAGGCGCGCTGCGCCAAGGGTCGCCCAGCAGGGAATGCCGTGGATCTGGCTGAAGGCAGCCGACGTCTCGAACCCTTCGCCAAGGGCGAGTGTCTCGCGAACGCGCACCCCCTGCCACGTCGCGCCGCCCGGCGTTCCCAGGGTGACCTTGTCGAGATAGCTCCCGGTCTCAAGGTCGAGGAAAATACGCTGGATCGCTCGAAGTACGCGCCCTTCCCGCGCCGCGACCAGGAGGGCCGGGAGAAAACGGGTCAGGGGCTTTGGACCCCACGGGCAGCGCGGATGAAAGCGCAAGTCGTCGAATGTGCCGGTGATACCGCGAAAGCGCAGATAGGCTTGCGCCGGCGTACCCTCGATCGGGAGAGCATCGTTCCACAATCGCTCGAGATTTGCGGGGCGTCCAGCGCGCTGGGCGGGAGGTGGCTCGTAGCGACGACCCGGTTCGATGCGGGCGATCTCGCGCAGGACGTCGTCTGCCGCGCAGCCGGCAAAGCAATGGACCAGGATGCCGTCATGCCCTTGCCGCAGCGACAGGCTGGGTTTGGAATCTGCGTGCGCAGGGCACCGGCACATGGCGTTGAAGCCGTGCCATGTGCCGCCAAGGGTGCCGACGATATCGACGAGGGTCTGGGTGGGTTTAAGGGCAACGAGGGGCATCACATATCCTTTCTCGTCTGCTCGACCCCCCTCCCCTTTTCTGATCGTCCTATCAGCGGTCCTTCGTAAACAGCGCCCAGGCTTCTTCGATGAGTACGCCCTGGGTGACGCCTCGGCGCTGAGCTTCATCCGCGATTTCTAATGCGACATGCGGCAGTACCTTGGCGTGGACTTGTCCTGTTCTTGGACTTGGACGCCGACCAGCCTTGCGAGGTTCAGGGTCGCGAGAAACGAACCCATGTTCTTCTGCCGCCTCGTCTGCCGCTCGGAGTGCAGACGCATCTTGTGGTTTTGGCCGGGTTTTCAGGCCACCGATGTCGATGGCGAAACTTGGCTTTTCGGTCATCGTGCAGTCTCCTTCAGTCGTTCTACGACGGCTTGCATAAATGCTGAGGCGTTCTGCTGTGCTGCGACTGCATTCCCCTGGGGTGGCATCGTGTAGAGATCGCCACCGAATTCGAAGAGGCTGGAGAAAGCCGATCGTTCCAACAGGTCGGGTTCTATAACGTCAACGCCTTGTCCACGGAGCGAAGCGACAATCCCGGAATGCTGCTTGGAACGGACTGTTTTTGTCATCGTGAATACCGCGGCATATCGAATCTGCCGACCCAGCGATTCCTCTTCTTCCATTATCAGGGCGATCGCGCGTGCGCCGATTGTTGCATCGAGAGTGGTTGCTCGCATCGGTGTAATAACAAGATCGGCTTGCGATATCGCTCGCGACATCAGTCGTGAAGCCACACCTTCCATGTCGACGATGACGATTTCCCCATCGCGATCGAATTCTTTGATTGTTTTGATGACTGTCGATTCCGTCACGTCGTTGAGAACCTTGATTCTCGGAGGCAATGCTCCTCGGCTTGCCCAAAGGCTGACGGACATATTCGGATCGCAGTCTAGAAGCGTAACGGGCACGCCAGCGTGAGCGAGTTCCGTGGCCAGAATGACCGCTGTGGTACTCTTGCCGGCCCCTCCTTTCGGGGACGCGATCGTGATTGTTGGCATGGGGACCCCCTGAATGTTGTTGCCCGGAGCGCTTTCGCAAACCGGGTTTTGGTATCAATCGGATATGCTTATCAACCGGATTTCATCGATGACCAGATATGGCAATTAACCTGGTATATGCCATAACCGGATTGGAATGGAAACCCGGTATTGGCGTCGACCGGGTACTCGAGATGACCCGATAATTCCTTGCACCTGATAAGAGGGCTTACCCGATAATCCCTTATACCTGATAACACATCATACCTGATATTCCTAAATATCCGGTTTCCCAGATTATCGGGTGATCTCAATAATCCGGTATAACCTCTAACTCGGTTCGTCAAATTATCCGATTAGGATCGTCATGCGCCCAGGAGCGATGAGGGCGTGCACACAATCGTGCACAGCGGGCTTTGACCGAAGCCAAGTGACTTAGGGCCCGGAAGCAAAGCTCATTTGGTAGTTGCACGATCTGATACGATCAGACTGACGTCGAGTAGAGGGGCGCTCTGCCAATTTAGCTCAACAAGTCACCCCTTGACGGACCCACAGTGTAATTTTTTTCCACATTGACCGGATTGGTCGACTCTGGCTGTTTGAAGCTATGAACTCATGCCTCGCAATAAGACTTGTAACAGGTGTAACAGCGATCGCGGCCGTTTCTTCACCCGTCGCTGCGTCGCAGCGTAGAGTCGAGATCGTCGCCTTTGGTGACATATCCCGGGGTGCTGTAATTGATGTCGGTCCCGCGCGCGCTATCCCCAGGCAAGCAGACGTGCCTGAGATTGGTGTTTCGCCGGAAAGACTTCAAGCCGATTTCCGCAATATTACAGCGGGAGAGAACGCCTGGGGTTCGGATATACCGAATCCTTCGGTTTCTGTTCCTCTTTGGATGCAGACCGGCACGGTGATGACCGGCGCAGCTCGGGCTGCGCAAAATGTCGTCGCACCCTTCATGTATAGTCCGGCCGCCTGCTCAATCACGCCATACCGTCCGCGTGGCGATCTGGCCCCTTGGCAGGAGGCACGAAGAGCGCGCTATTTCCCGATGATCTCAGCCGTAGCTTGTGAAGCTGGGGTCCCGACCGGCCTTCTCGACGCTCTAGTGGCCCAGGAAAGCCAGTATGATCCGCTTGTGGTCTCGCCCAAGGGCGCCGTTGGCCTGACCCAGTTGATGCCTGGCACGGCGCGCGGGTTGGGCGTTTACAACTCTCGCGATCCGCTTGCCAATCTGAGGGGAGGGGCGAGGTATCTTCGTTCTCACCTAGACGAGTTCAAAAGGGTCGACTTGGCGCTGGCAGCCTATAATGCCGGTCCGGGTCGCGTTCGTATGCTCGGCCGGATACCGCCGTTCCGTGAGACGATCGATTATGTTGCCGCAATCACCAAGGGTTGGAGCAACGGCGTGTCAAGAATGGCGTCGATCCAGACGGCTTCCCACCCCAGTCTTCCTAGGATAGCGCAGGGCAGGGGGGTCGAATTGTTTGCCTACACATCAACGAGTGTTTCAAACCCCAGATAGTGTGCAAAATAGATCGCAATACATAAAACTGCCGGCGCACCTTGGAGATAGTTGATCTGCCAACGTACCCAGACCCTGGGGAGCACGAGCATCTTATCCAGCGTCGATGTTGTGGGAAGACCGATTCCCCCCTGTCGATAGTCGTAAGCTGTTTTGGCAATTGCGAAGGTAGCGCACATTAATGCCATGACGCCGACGGCGGCATAGAGGGAGAGCCAGGCCTGAACTGTCGCTTGGGGCATGTTCGCTACCTAACAGTAAGATCCTGTCGCTTCCTTAACTCTCTGATCGTGCCGAAGTTACCGGAGGCTGGATCAGTTTGCGCTAAGGGATGCAGTCGCGTTGAGCGCGCGAAGGGAAGGGTGGCATCGTTGGATTAGCGCTCTTAAGCTGCGCAGACTGGCGCTATGGTCCCGTTCATCAACGAAAATCAGCTGAACCAAGCATGAAGGCGGCCTTTTGAGCGCCACGGTAAACGCTTGCTCCTTTCGGGAGCACCGCGGCGCACAGCGCCGCGTTCCACGGCTCAATCTGGCGTTGGCGGCTGTGGCTAGTCGGGGTTGGTGGTTCTAGGGCTGTCTCGCCGTCAGGCGTTAGGGCGTTGGCCGACCAGGCCAACTCTTCTCACAGCTTATATAATATGAATCTAGGAGCGGTTGACCATTTTTTTGAGACTCTTGGTTCTCGATGGCCATGGCGAGGCTGTCCAATATGCGCCGCAGGTCCACATCCACAATCTCCTCGGCAACAACCTGTCGGGGCGAGCGCCATAGCCTCATCGCCTCGATCTCTTCGATCCGGTCGACCTCACGCTGCACCACGTCATCGGGGAGAGGAATGGGCCGTAGAAAACGCGGAAGGAATCGCGCGAGCCTGTTGGGAAAGCTCATCCGATAGACGTTGGACGTTTGTGCGTTGCGGGCCTTTGGACGATCGGCGGGAGGATCGATCGGTACGCACCGGCGCTGTTTGTCGAGCAATCCCATTTTGGAGAGGATCGATAGCCCGCGTCCAACGCTCGCGCGAGAGAGTCCGGTGTGCGTCTCGATCCATTCCCAGGTTGGGAACACCTTGCCAGCGCAGTTGCGGGCAAGATCGGTAAGCTCCTTGAACACGCGTACCGCTGCGGGCGTTATCAGCGTGAGGAGCTGTTCATCTTCGGTGAGTGGTCGCCCCTCGGCGCGGGCAAGCCGGCGGACCGCGTTCTTGCGCTTCAGCAGTTCCGTGGCGTTCTTGTAGAGCCGATCCGGCTCGCCCTTGGCGTGAGGATCAGCGTGCAATAGGCACCCCCTTCGTGGGGTGATCGGCGTGCAAAAAGGACCCCTTCATCCCGGGGATTTAGTTGGCCGACTGGTTTTGATCAGTTGGCGAGAACGGGATGTTGATCGTGGAGACAGTGGTTCGGATTCGGCGTGAGCATGCAGCGGGTAAGGCGATCAAGGCGATCGCTCGTGACCTTCGTTTGTCGCGGAAGGTCGTCCGCAAAGCGATCCGGTCGCCGGAGGCGGCGTTCAACTATCAGCGCAAAGTCCAGCCGCTGCCGCGGATCGGTCCTTATCAGGATCGTCTCGATGCGCTGCTTGAGGAGAACGAAGGTCGCGGCCGTCGCGATCGGCTACGGATGACGCGTATCCATGACCTGCTGGTGCGCGAGGGGTTCGATGGATCCTATGATGCGGTGCGCCGCTATGCGGCGCGCTGGCGTGCTGCGCGGCGGAAGGATGCTGGCGAAGGCGCACCGGCGTTCATCCCGATGACCTTCCAGCCGGGTGAGGCCTACCAGTTCGACTGGAGCCACGAGGATGTGGAGATCGCCGGCAAGCCGATGCGGGTGAAGGTGGCGCATATGCGTCTCTGCGCCTCGCGCGCACCCTATGTCCGGGCCTATCCGCGCGAGGGCCAGGAGATGCTGTTCGATGCCCATGCCCGGGCGTTCGCGTTCTTTGGCGGTGTGCCGCGACGCGGTATCTACGATAATATGAAGACGGCGGTGACGGCCGTGTTCACCGGCAAGGAGCGTGTGTTCAACCGCCGCTTCTTGATCATGACCGATCATTACATGGTCGAGCCGACCGCCTGCTCGCCGGCGGCGGGATGGGAGAAGGGCCAGGTCGAGCAGCAGGTCCAGACGATCCGAGGCCGCTTCTTCCAGCCGCGGCTCCGGTTCGCCAGCCTGGCCGAGCTCAACGGGTGGCTGGAGGCCGAGTGCCGGCGCTGGGCCGAGCATCATGCCCATCCCGAACGCGGGGATATTACCGTCGCCGAGGCGCTGGATATGGAGCGACCGGCCCTGCAGCCGATCCTGGCACCGTTCGACGGCTTCCATGAGAGCGAGCATGCCGTCACCGGCACATGCCTCATCAGCTTCGATCGCAACCGCTACTCGGTCATGTCGACGGCCGCACGCCGGACCGTTCAGGTGCGCTCCTATGCCGATCGCATCGTCATACGCTGCGGCGATGCGATCGTCGGGGAGCATGAGCGCCACTTCGGTCGGAACCGCACGATATACGATCCCTGGCATTATCTGCCGGTCCTCGCGCACAAGCCCGGCGCGCTGCGTAACGGCGCACCGTTCCAGGACTGGGATCTGCCGCCCGCCCTGCACCGATTACGGCGAAGGCTCGGCACCGGGGACGAGGCCGATCGCAGGTTCGTGCGGGTCCTCTCGGCGGTCCTCACCGATGGCCTGGAGCCGGTAGAGGCTGCCGTGCGCGAAGCGTTGGCGAACGGAACGGCCAGCGACGAGCTGATCCTCAACATCCTCTCCCGGCGCCGCGAGCCGGCGACACCCCACAGCATCGTCACTTCGGAAGACCGGATGCTGCAGCATCCTCCGCTCGCCGACTGTGCCCGCTATGATCTGCTGCGAGGCTATGATGCAGCGGCATGATATGATCGACACGATGCGCGGCCTCGGACTCAAGGGCATGGCGGCGGCGTTCGACGAGGCGGTCACTACCGGCCTCCAGCGCAAGCGCACCACCATGGAGATACTGACCGACCTGCTCCGTGCCGAGGCGACCCACCGGGATGCAGCCTCCATCCGCTATCGGATGACGGCTGCGAGGCTGCCCGTGGTGAAGGACCTGGAGCGGTTCAGCTTCGAGGGCACACCGATCAATGAGGAGATGATCCGCTCCCTTCACGACGGCTCCTTCCTCCCGCCTCGCCGCAATATCGTGCTGGTCGGCGGCACGGGGACAGGCAAGACCCACCTCGCCATCGCGATCACCGCCAATGTCGTGCGAAGGGGCGCTCGCGCCCGCTACTTCAACACCGTCGATCTGGTGACACGCCTCGAAGAGGAGACCCGGATCGGCAAAGGCGGGACCCTGGCGGCGCAGCTGTCGCGGCTCGACCTGATCGTGCTTGACGAGCTCGGTTATCTGCCGTTCGCCCGCTCGGGAGGGCAGTTGCTGTTCCACCTCATCAGCAAGCTTTATGAGCGCACCAGCGTCATCATCACCACGAACCTCGCCTTCGGTGAATGGCCGACCGTGTTCGGCGATCCCAAGATGACCACGGCGCTGCTCGACCGCGTCACCCACCACTGCGATATCGTCGAGACGGGCAACGACAGCTGGCGCTTCAAAAACCGCAGCTGACAGCCACCTTCGGCGCCTTCAAAAATCTATCTTGCGCTGCGCGCGCCTCCGGTCGGGCTACGCCCGCCCTCCGCCGCACGCAGCGCAAGGCCATCTTCAACAAACCAACATCATATCCGAAAAGGGGTCCCTCTTCGACGCCGATCGGGGGTCCCTTTTGAACGCCGTTTGACAATCAAGGCGCTGGGAGTGTCGATCGCTATCGACGATTTTGGCACCGGCTACTCATCGCTCGACACGCTGAACTCGTTCCCCTTCGACAAGATCAAGATCGACAAATCCTTCCTTCTCGAGTCCGAAACAAGCCATCAGGCGCGCGCGATCATTCGAGCGGTTCTCGCTCTCGGCCGCAGCCTTGAAGTGCCGGTTCTTGCCGAGGGGCTTGAGAGTGAGGAGCAATTGCGCCTTTTGCGATCCGAAGATTGCGATGAAGCGCAGGGGTATCTCTGGGGCAGACCAGTTCGGCTGCCTTTGCCCGATGATAAGCCGGGGCAGGAGAGCGAAGCGGCATGAAGTGCCGGGAGGTCGTCAGCGCATGCTCTCCAGGACATCGGCCCAGTCATTATGCCCAGGAGGAAAGCTTCGCTCGATGACAAGGCCCGGCCGGGCATAGATGGTTTCGGCAAATTCCACCGCACGTCGCCCTTCCGCGTCATCATCTCCCGCCAGGATCAAGCGTCGCAGCGTATCGGGCAGGCGAGGATGGGCATAGCGGCGCGCTCCCATGCTGGCCCAGCACCGAATGGCGTTCAGCCGGGTGAAGGCGGCAGCCGTCTCAAAGCCTTCGGCGAGGGCAAGCGTGTCACTCCCCTCCCCTTCTCCCTGCCATGCTCCCGCTCCTGGTCGGCCGAGCATCAGCTTCATGCGGTATCTTGCGGTGGCCGGGTCGAGGAATATGCGCTGCACCGCCTTCAGTTGCCGGCCCTCGCGAACGGCGATGAGCAAGGCGGGGTGGTAGCTGGTCCAGGGCTTGGGCCGAAACGGACAACGCGGATGAAAACGCAGGCCTTCACTGAGCGGCCAGAGACTGCGAAGCTCGAGGTAGCGCTGCGCCAGGGTGCCCTCGACAGGCTGCGCTTCAGCCCAAAGACGTTCGACATTGCCGGCGTGGGGCAAGGGCCCGTCATTGTAGGTAAACGGCCCGCGGTTTGGTACACGCCGGAGCTCGCGCAGGACATTTTCTCGATCACACCCGGCAAAGCAGGTGACGAGGATTCCGCGATTGCCTTGGCGCAAGGAAAGGCTCGGCCTGTTGTCAGCATGGGATGGGCAACGGCACATGGCGACCCGGCCATGCCATTGCCCGCCGAGGGATCCGACTAAATCGACCAGCTCCTGGCTGGGCTTGAGAGCGACTAGGGACATGAGCTCATCCTTTCGCTGCTAGCCCTCCCCCTCCCCTCTTTCCATGCGCCCACAGTGAAGCAGCCGTCGCGTCAGCGAGGTGCCGCCGTCTTTCTCTTCGCTTTGTATGAGCTTCGGGGGGCATCTCTACGCGGCCTGAACTGTTCAGATGAGGAACTGGGGGCGTGCACAGTGGCTGGCCTGGGCAGCGTTGCACCTTGTGCCGGACCCCTAGCGAAATGCTATGGAGTTCAAGGGATTAGCCTGAATCTCGGGCGAAGGACCAACAAGGACCTGCAGATCAGCGTAATGCCGCCGGTGAAGTCAACGCTGCTGTCTATGTGAGTTTGCGGGGGTTGAGCCAGCTACAACTGGCGAGCTACATCTTCTTCTTATGAGCCTTGGGGGGCACCTTCGTAGCGGCCCTCTAGGCTTACCTTGGATGGCGACGGCAGGGTTGCTCCCTCGACTGCTGCTGTTCTCAGGCAGCATCGGAAACGCACGGAGATCATCGGTCATTCGCTGCCGGATTGAGATCGCCGCTCGGCATAGCGGATGACGAACGCCTCCCAGACGCGTAGCCATTCGGTGTCGGTCCGTGGCTGCTTGATCCCCGGAAAGCCTGCCCGGAACGCTGTCGCCATATCATCGACCGACCAGGGTTTGCCTTTTTCAAGGCCAATCGCTCTAAAGGCTGCCTCTCGTGTTCCGTAGCTCATCGAACCTGCAGGGAAAGCCTGCTTGGGCTCGTCCTTGCCGACCTGAGCTTTCGCTCTTGGCGCGCTGACCGATGATCTCGGTGCCGTTTGATCCGGCTGAGCACCGATGAGCCGCAAGTGTGACCCCACGAGCTTGCGCTCCAGCGGCGCCGGGGACGGGTGAAGCACGACCTTGCGTCCCGAGAGATCGACATTTGCGTTCGGATAGACAGCCGACACGAGCTGCATTGTCTCTCGAACCGTCTGACGAAAGCGCTTGCTGTCGGCATCGTTGCCGAGGTGCTTGGCAAGCTGATCCCAGGATATGACCTGACCCTTGCCTGTGATCCGCGGTAGCCGATATGCCAAATAGGTATAGAGATCAAGCGCCGTAGGGGTGCCCTTCAACTCGCGGATGGCGACTTCGTTGAGCGGTACCGCATGATCCACCAAATGGCTATAGAACGCTTCGGACATCCGGATCTCGCGGGCAAAAGCACCGTTCGCGCCCAAGCTTCCGGCATATTCGTTGGAGATCTTGACGTCTCGGACGGCGAAGGCGTTATCGCCGGCATCCGTCCCGTCCCACCGGATCTGCCACTCGCAAGCGAGCAGACGGTCGACCTGCTCGCGCATGAGGTTGGCCGTGCCGCGCGGTCCGTAGGACACGGTCTGATACCCGAGCCGGCGCATCCACTCGGTGAAGTTGCGGCCCAGATAAACATCACGCGAGCGCTTCGTGACGGCCTGGGAAAGCAAATAAATCAGCGCGACTCGCGGATAGGCTCCGTACGGAACTCCCAAGCTACGGAAGACGGGCTTTCCGTCCACCGTCTGAAGAATAGGCTTGGGATTGATGGCGAGAGCATACCTGCCGTCTTCGCGTAAGATCGGCTGGGTGTCGTCCTTCGGCCGTTTTGTGGGTAGGCTCATGGCGCAGAGCGCGGAATGGAGGAAAGCCGGAACCGGTTCTTCGTCATGAACGCGTAGGAAGGCGTCCATCGTAAGTTGGGTGCCAGCGGCCTGGGCGACCCGGCGAACCCGGTCCTCGCCGCCGTCGAGCATGGCCAGAGCGTATTGATGCCCTATCGGTTTATGGCTGTCACCGCTCATGCCTTTGCCCTTCCCCGACTCACGGGCTCTGATTGGCTCCTTTCAACAGCTTCGGACGGCTTTGGCAAGCATGTTGGCAGTTTCAGCGCCGGCAGCAGGGCGAAACCTCCAAATTTACCGATGATGTCGGTGCGGTTTGCTCCCTCCCCTTTTCAAAATTGAAAAACGATTCGCCCAATCGGATTTCTATAGGGATTCGAGTCTTTAGGTATGGGCTCCGAGATCATCGGTCGGGTCGGAACCGAGATCATCGCTTTCCGGCACCGAGTTCATCGGCTCGCACCGACATCATCGGCGGTTATCCACAGCCCTGATCCCCACAACGGCCTGAGCGCTCGGGAACGCACTGGCCGCGGAAAACCGCACCGAGATCATCGGTCGCTGCCGCAAGTCAGGAGCCGGCGAACTCTCGAAGCCCCAGAACGGCTCGGAGATCATCGGTGAAGTTGCAAGGTTGGTGGACAATTCTTGCTCCAAACTGCCAACGACGGTAGAGATTGGCTTCAATCTCACAAAGTGGCGGCCATGGCGAGCGAACAAACCTTAGAAGCACCTCAGGACGAACTGCTGGATGACGGTCTCGGCCTATTGCACCGGCGCGCGCTCACGATCCTGAAACGGATCCGGGACAACGCAATTGATCCAGAGACTGGCGCGAAGAAGGGGCCGTCCTTCCCCATCTCGAAGGCGGCGGCGCTGGTTAGCCGCACGGCTTCTGCAATCCGCGAGGCCGAACGGGACGGCCGCCTGCCGGCGCGGGGGCGGACAGCGTCCGGTCACCGGGTGCAATATTCACTCGAGGAACTCGACCATATGCGCGAGGTGTTCGGTACGCGGCCGTGGCGCTCGCCTGAGGACGTGCCGGCCATCATTTCCGTGTCGAACTTCAAGGGAGGTGTGGGCAAGTCGACGATTGCACTTCACCTAGCGCAGCATTTCGCCATTCGTGGCTATCGCGTGCTGTTCATCGACTGCGACAGCCAGGCAAGCTCGACGATGATGTTCGGGTATCGACCTGATATCGACCTGTCAGAAGAAGACACGCTTTACGGGCACTTCCACAATCCCGAGCTGCTCGGGGTTCGTAAGATCATCCGCAAGACGCATTTCTTCGGACTAGATTTGATCCCTGCCAACCTCAAGCTCTACAATCTCGAATACGAGATCGCGGGCTATCTGGCGCAGAACCAGAGCTTCGACATCATCGACATGATCGCGCAAGCGATCGATGACGTGGTCGACGACTATGACGTCGTTATCATGGATCCACCGCCAGCCCTCGGCATGGTCTCCATGGCTGTCCTCCAGGCGGCGAACGCGATGGTGATACCGGTTCCGCCGAGCGTGATCGACTTTGCGTCAACCGTTTCCTTCATCGACATGGCGCGCACTACCATGCGGCAGCTGGAAAAGCTCGCGGGGAGGGTGAAGCCGGCATACAATTTCATCCGCCTCGTCGGAAGTAGGGTGGACGAAAGCAAATCGATGCAAAGCGAAATCCTGACCATGATGCGTCAGGTTTTTGGAGGTTCGATGATCAGTTCGGTGCTGCGTACGAGCGCCGAAATCGACAACGCAAGCTCTCGCATGAAGACCGTTTTCGAACTGGATCGACCGGTCACTTCCCACGAGGTCCACAACCGCTGTGTGAAGTACCTGAACGAGGTCTGCCTCGACATCGAGAAGGATGTCCTGCGCACCTGGCAGAGCCGGGCAGGGGAGGTGGCGTGACATGAATTGCCACGTGGCAACAACTCGAAACACGTCAGTATATGAATATGTTACGTCTGGCGCGGCGAGGCACACGCAGTGGATCACCCGCGACGATGAACGCCGGTTGCCACGTGGCAACGCAACCCTCGCCAAGCGGCTTTCAGGCCAAGTTGCCACGTGGCAATCGCGGCAGGGTGGAACAATTTCAAGTGGGATAAGCGATGATGTCCAAGGGTAACAGAGGCTTCGGCAGCAGTCTTACTGAGGGTCTCGACGAGGCAACCGACGTCGACACCGCTGCGCCGGCCGAAGGCATTATGGCGAGCCGCAGCCAGGCCTTGGCCCGCATCGCATCGGGCAAGGTGGTGACAGACCGTACCGAGTGGGTCGATCCTGCGAGGTGCCGGCCGTGGCGACTTCATAATCGCGATCTCGACCATCTCAATGAAGAGACCTGTCGCGATCTCATTGACGCTTTTCTCTCGGCGAAGAAGCAGCGCATTCCGGCAATCGTCAGGAGGCTGCAAGGCGATCCTGACTTCGATTTTGAAATCATCGCCGGGGTGCGGCGCTGGTGGACGGTCAAGTGGCTTCGTGAGCATCACCATCCTGAATATGACTACCTCATCACGATCCAGTCGGTTTCCGACGAGGAAGCATTCCGGGTCTCGGACATCGAGAATCGTTCCCGCAAAGACATCTCCGATTGGGAGCGGGCGAAGGAATATTCACGTGCCCTGGCGGAGTTCTACAATGGCTCGCAGGCCGAAATGGCAGAGCACCTCAAAATATCTCGCTCGTGGCTCAGCCGGCTGCTCGACGTGGCGCGCCTGCCGCAGTCCATCGTAGCCGCCTTCAGCGATCCTCACGATATCACCGTGCGGATTGCCCGCGACGTTAAGCCGCTCTCAGTTGACGCGAAGATGTTGCCGTTGATGGAGGCAGAGGCGCGGCTGATCGAGAGCGAGCGAGCCGATCTCGGAGCCAAACTGCCGGGCGCCGAGGTCGCCAAACGGCTCGTGCGCGCGACTGTCGCCCCAAAGCAAAAGGGTGGCGCGGAAGTGGAGCTTAAGGCGAGGAACGGGAAGGCGATGTTGCGCTATACGCGGGGCAGCCGCGGCGGCCTGTCCTTGAAGGTACTGCCACGCTCGGGTGCTTCGACCGACGAGGTTCTGGAATCGATCCGCAGCCTGCTTGAACCTTGAGCAAAACCGGCGGACTGCGACTCCGGAAGCGCTAGCCAATGCGACCGGAGTGGAGGTCAGCGGCTCGCAAGAAGCGCGTCTATGCGCTCCATCTCCTGGTCGAAGGCGACAAACGCCTCGGCCAGGTCCCGGCGTGGGGGCAGGGGAGGGGGCTCCTTTGGAGGTCGGCCGCGTTTGGGCGCCACAAAGCCAAAGTCGACAGCTAGATCTGCGGCAACGAAGATGCGCCAGGAACGCCGCCGCGTAATCTCGACGAGAAGCTTGGCCGAGGCGGCTCGTGCTAGGAGCTTGCTCGCGCCAGCAAGAGTCAAGCCGAGCGCGCCAGCCACCGATTGCGGCGAAAGCACCGGATGATGGCAGCTTAGCGCAGCAAGGGCGGGAAGCATGCCTGGCCGATACTCGGCCATAATCTTGCGCTGCGCATCCCGATAAAGCCTTTCGAGTCGATCGAGGCGATCAAGCCCGGCAATGGCGGCCGCTTCAACCGAGCGAACGGCCGCTTGCCAGTCATGGTCCGCTGGCATGCGTTTGAGGCGCAGCGCCTTGGCCCCTCCCGCGAGGCAAGGCAGCGGCGTCGTCGTCAGATCGTAATCGCGCAGCGCGAAGGCCAGGCCTAGCCATGGCTCGATGGTCGCGTCGATGCGGGCATGCTGGCGAACACGCTCGAGGGCCCGGACGAGGGCAGGGTGCTCCGTGACAAAATGCGGTTCCGTTACAGCTACCGGCAGTTTGTCACGCCAGGCGAGCCGATCAGGCTCGCGCAGCGCCTGCGCCCACGCCGGGAAGCCGTCGAATACATCCACGTTGGTCGCGCGCCGCGGCCGTTCTGGAATATGGATGCCGCAGCCCCAGGAAAATACGTCGATTTCGTCGATCTCCGCCGCCTGCAGGTGGAGCGCCCGCGCATAGCCCGACCAAGCAGCTCGGCGCGCCCAGGCGGATGCGGCTGAACTGACGCAAATGCGGGCATCGAGGCGCGAAATTGCCGCTGTACACGACGCTACGCTTGCAACCATCCGCGGGCTGTAAGTGGGGCCGAAGCGGGCCGGCGAGGAAGGTGCGGGCATAGCCAACAGTAAACCGAAGAGGCATCTAAGTAAATCGTGCCGAGATATACAGTGGTGATAATAGGTCGTTATCAACACTGGTGGGCTGCGCACCGATCGTGTAAGACGCCGCAGCAATTGTCGGTTTCCCTATACGACCGGACTCCAGCGTTTCCCGCGATGTAGCGCGTCAGGCTGACCCCAAACCTCCGGACTCCGATACCAAACCACTGGACTGGCATTGGCAAAGCGCCGGAAAGTCGCGGATTGGGGCGCTTTTGAACCTTTGAGTGGGGAGGGGGCTCAATCCCTCACGAGTATAGGCGCTGGCGCGGCGCGCAACATTCTCTCCTTGGATCACCGGCGCGCGTTCATGGCGATCAAGACTAGCCGCCACTTGCTCAAAACTCTATCGTACGGGGACAACCGGTCGTTTGACCCCGTTATATGGAATGTGACAAATGGCTTTGATCGGCTACGCGCGGGTCTCGACCGACGAGCAGGACACGGCCATCCAGCTCAGTGCGCTGCGCGCCGAAGGCTGCACGGTGATCCTCGAGGACAAGGCGAGCGGGGGCAGCCGCGATCGTCCGAACCTCGCGCGTGCGCTCGCACGCGTCGGGCATGGCGATACGTTGCTGGTGGTTCGGATCGACCGTTTGGCACGATCGCTTTCGCATCTGCTCGAGATCGTGGAGACCCTGAGGGGGAAGGGCGCCTATTTTCGCTCGATCAACGATCCGATCGATACATCGAGCGCGCAGGGCATGCTGATGACGCAAATGCTCGGCGCCTTCGCGGAGTTCGAGCGTGCGCTGATCCGCGAGCGGACCCGCGCCGGTCTTAAGGCGGCCGTTGCACGAGGAGCTAAACCTGGAAACCCGAAGATGCGCGCACGCGATCCGGCGGCGATCGCCGATATCCGCTACAGCCTCAAGGAACGCTATCTCAATGAGTTGATCGACGATCGGCACCGCTGGTTGCCGACGGTTGCCAGATTGCGGCCGCATCTGCCTTGGGCACTAGTCCTACGGCAAATCCGCGCCATCACGCCACCCGTGCGCTCGTTCAGCGAGCGAACTCTGGTGAAAGCGTGCCGAGCCCTGGTAAAGGCCGGCTATGCCGATGCAATCATCCTTGACCAGGCACCGCGCCTGCCGCCTGATACGCGGGTCGCGCGGCTTGTCGCCGATCGCCTGAAAACGCATCCGGATTCCTCGTTACGGGACATTGCGTCCTGGCTGACCCGAGATCTGCGTGAGCCAACGCCGCGCGGCGGATTGGCATGGTCGCCCGAGGGCGTGCGGCGGGTGATTGGGCAAGCGCAGAAGCTGCAATTGCTCCAGGATTGATCCAGAGCTTCCTTTTTGCGAATAATTCGCAGATAAGCGCGGTCAGGAATTGCGAAGTTCGCAGGATTCGGGCTTAAGAACACTTTGGAAGGAAAGGCCTCTCGACCTTGCTATGTTGATCGTCCGGCTACTTTCCTTGCTGTTCGTGCTGACGCTGGCTTTCTCCCACGGCGGTCCGATCGCGTCGATCAGCCACGATCACGCGCTCACGGCCGAACATCATCATGCCGGGCATGGCCATAGCCCTAGCGATGCGCCCGATACCGATCATGAATCGGACGGGACCAGCGCCCATGTTCATCTGCTCGTCGACCGGCTCGCGTATGCGGCGCCGGTCCCGGCGACGAGGCTTGACCGAGCGCCCCGACACTGGCCGCACAACCAACCGCAACTGCCATCGGCCGTTCTCGCGCCGCTGCTCGAGCCACCCGCCGCCTGAGCCTGATGCGGCAGCCGCCGCGTGAACGCGGTGCGGGTTTGTTTCGCGCCGTTTCTCCAGGCATGTGCCTGGCGGGCCGCTTGCCCGTCCGGCGCTCAGGAAAGTCATGTCATGAATTCCTTACGGGCCAGACCTCCGGCGATTTGCCGCACGGTCCTCCTTGCCCTGATGGCCTTTTCCTTCGCTGGCGCGGCTTTCGCGCACGGCGTCGCCGAGGGCGATCAGGGCTATATCGAACAGACGAGCGGGCCACAGATCGGCGCGTTCCTCTATCTCGGCGCCAAGCATATGGTGACGGGCTACGACCATCTGCTGTTCCTGTTCGGCGTGATCTTCTTCCTCTACCGGATGAAGGACATCGCCGCCTATGTGACGCTGTTCGCGATCGGTCACTCGACGACGCTGATCGCGGGCGCCCTCATGGGCACGAATGTCAGCGCCTATCTGGTCGATGCGATCATCGGCCTGTCGGTCGTTTACAAGGCGCTCGACAACCTCGGCGCGTTCCAGCGATGGTTCGGCGTCCAGCCCAATACCAAGGCGGCGGTGCTGATCTTCGGCCTGTTCCACGGCTTCGGCCTTGCGACCAAGCTACAAGACTTCTCGCTGTCCCCGGATGGGCTGATCGTCAATCTCCTCTCGTTCAATGTCGGCGTCGAGATCGGGCAGATCCTCGCGCTCGCCGCCATCCTTATCGTCATGGGCTACTGGCGGCGCACGCGCAGCTTTTCGGCCCATGCCTTCACCGCCAACGTCGTGCTGATGACCGCGGGCTTCGTGCTCACCGGCTATCAGCTCGCGGGCTTTGCTCTGGAAGGAGCCGCATCATGAACCAAGTTCCGCAACCCGGCATCGGGGAGTTGCCGAGCCTGCGCCAGCTCAACCGCGCGACCCTGATCGCTCTCGGAGCCGCCGCCGTCATTCTCGTGACGACCGTGCTTCCGGCCGAATATGGCGTCGATCCCACCGGCGTCGGCCGCTTGCTCGGGCTGACCGAGATGGGCAAGGTCAAGCGGGCGGAAGCCGCAAGCCATGCCGTCCCGGCGACGCCCGTGGCCGCAGCGCCCGCCGCATCCCCGGCGCCCGCGCTGAAGGCCGGGGAACCCGTCGAGGTGAAGCTGACGCTCGCTCCCAATGAAGGCCGTGAGGTCAAGGCGACCATGAAGGCGGGCGGCGAGTTCGACTATCGCTGGGCCACGGATGGCGCGGAGGTCCGTTTCGAGCTGCACGGCGAGCCGGCAGGCGCTGCGAGCGACGACTATACGAGCTATGAGAAAGGCAGCTCGGCTGGCGCATCGGGCAAGTTCCGCGCGCCCTTCGACGGCACGCATGGCTGGTATTGGAAGAACCGCACCGACCAGCCCGTCACCATCACCGTGACCGCAACCGGCGACTTCGAGAAGTTCGCCGCGCTTCCCTGAACCTCATTTCCAATCTGAAAAGGATATTTCCATGCGTATTGCTCTTATCGCTCTTGCCGCCTTCGCGCTCCATGCTGCCCCGGCGCTCGCCCATCCCGACCATGACGACGAGGAGCATGAGGCGCGCACCCCCCAGCAGACCGCCCGCGACAATGTGGTGCGGCTCATCAGCCAGGCGAAGCTGCCGGCGAGCTGGTCGAAGGCGACCGTTGCCGGCACGCGCGAGCGCACCAGCCAGGGTCAGCGCCAGACGATCGTGACCTTTCGCAACGAAGCCGAACCGAATGCGGCGCGCAAGCTGTTCCATGTCGTGCTGACGGCAGGCGGCCAGTTCGTCTTGGGCGACTTCCGCCAGCCTTGACCCTGCAAGGACGCCGGGGCCATCCCCCGGCGTCCGCTTTTCCGACTCCGCGATCCTATCGGATCGGCCAGTGCGGATGCAGTTCGTCGATCACGAATATATGGGCCGCGCGACCCTGCGGATGGCCTTCGGCGAGATGGGGATGGTCGGGCGGAAGGGCGGCGTGATCGTGCTCCACCACGTCGGCATCCTCCTTTGGCCAGATCAGGAACGCTAGTCCCACGCCGATCAGCGACAGCGCGGCGGCGACCGCGAACGCCAGGCCCATGCCACCCTGCGCGCCGGTCTGGCCAGCCAGCGGATAGGCGACGAGCCAGCACACATGGCTGAGCGCGAACTGCGCGGCGAACAGGGCGGGCCGATCCGCTTCGCCCGACGATCGTCGTAACAGGCGGCCGCCCGGCGTGATGCTCGCCGAATAGGCAATGCCGAGCACCGCCCACCCCGCGAGAATGACGCTCCAATAGCCGGGCGAGGCATGACCGCGCCATGAGAGAGCCAGCGCGGCCAGCGCGATGGTCATTGCCGAGGCCGCCGCAAGCATCACCGTGCGGTCGGGCAGCTTGTCGAGCAGGCGCGGCAGCAGCAGCGCGGCCAACATCGAGCCGCCGCCGAACGCGGCGAGCGTGATCGCCACCTCCCGTTGCCCCAACCCGAGCGCCGCCTGCACCAGCACCGGCGTATTGACGATCACCATCGCGCTCGCGGCGGCGGCGGCGAGCGTCACCGCCAGCAGCCCGCGCAGCCGGGGCGTCTTGAGATAGAGCCGGGCGCCGCGCGTGGTGTTGTCGTAGATGCCGCCTTTTGGCTTGGCGGCGGCAGCACGCGGCAGAACCGTCGTCAGGACCAGCAGCGCCGAGCAGGCAAAGCCGATCGCGGTGCCCGAAAACAGCCAGTGGAAGTTCATCACCGTCAGCAGCGCGGCGGCGAGCATCGGGCTGGTCAGGCTTTCCATGTCGTAAGCGAGGCGCGAGAGCGACAATGCGCTAGTATAGTC
The DNA here is from genome assembly GCF_002708645.1 of Sphingobium sp. IP1. NCBI lineage: Bacteria > Pseudomonadati > Pseudomonadota > Alphaproteobacteria > Sphingomonadales > Sphingobiaceae > Sphingobium > Sphingobium sp. IP1. The sequence continues at coordinate 32,158 of NZ_NOIW01000033.1, read as the reverse complement.
CTTCTCGTCGGGCAGCACCTCAGGAATGGTGGCCTGGAAGGTGGGCGTGAATCCGGCCGAGGCTGATTGCAGCACGAAGATCAGGAAATAGACCTGCCAGACCTGATCGACGAACGGCAGCGCCAGCGCGACCAGCCCACGGATCACGTCCATCGCGACAAGGAAGCTGCGGCGCGGCAAGCGGCTCGCATAGGCGCCGACGGCCGGGGCGACGCCGATATAGGCGATCATCTTGATCGCCATCGCCGTGCCGAGCACGGCCCCCGCATCGGCCCCGGCGATGTCATAGGCGAGCAGGCCGAGCGCGACCGTGGCGAGGCCGGTGCCGACCAGCGCGATTATCTGCGCCAGGAACAGGTGGCGGTAGGTGCGATTGGCGAGAACCGAGAGCATGGGCAATTCCTCAGACTGTCCGCTCCCATGCGCGATCGACGCATGGGAGCGGCATGGGTCAGTTTATGGCGGGCGCCATGTCCGGCGGCGTTCGCGTTTCGGGTTCGGCCCTGCGGCCATGCACGAGGCGATAGAGCGCGGGCAGGACCAGCAGCGTCAGCAGTGTCGAGGAGATGATGCCGCCGATCACAACTGTTGCGAGCGGCCGCTGCACTTCCGCGCCCGCGCCGACGTTGAACGCCATCGGCACGAACCCGAGGCTTGCCACCAGCGCGGTCATCAGCACGGGTCTCAGCCTGGTGAGGGCGCCTTCGCGGATCGCATCCTCAAGGCCGTTGCCACTGGCGCGGAGCTGCCGGATGAAGCTTAGCATCACCACGCCGTTCAGGACCGCCACGCCCGAGAGCGCGATGAACCCGACACCCGCCGAGATCGAGAGCGGCATACCCCGGATCAGCAGCGCCGCCACGCCGCCGGTCAGCGCCAGCGGCACGCCGGAGAAGACGATGGCGGAATCCCTGGCGGATCGGAACAGGCCGTAGAGCAAGCCGAAGATCAGCAGCAGCGCGGCGGGCACCACCAGGCGCAGCCGCTCGGCCGCCGAGATCAATTGCTCGAACGTACCGCCATAGCTCACCCAATAGCCGGAGGGGACTTCGACCTCGGCGTCCACCTTTTGCTGAAGCTCCTCGATGAACGAGCCGAGATCGCGCCCGCGCACGTTGGCGGTCACGACGACGCGGCGCTTGCCGTCCTCGCGGCTGATCTGGTTGGGTCCGATCACCACCTCGACCTTGGCGACATCGGCGAGCGGCACGAACCCGCGCGGGTTGGCGCCATTGCCTGCCAGCGGAATCCGCAAGCGCCCGATCTCGTCGGCCTTGCTCCTGATGTCCTCGGGCAATCGCACGATCACCGGGAAGCGCCGGTCGCCCTCGAATATCCGCCCGGCCTCCCGGCCGCCGATCGAGACCGCCACCACCTCCTGGATATCACCGATGTTGAGGCCGAGCCGCGCCAGCGCCGCCCGGTCGGGCGTGATCTGGAGGACGGGCAGCCCCGTAACCTGCTCGACGCTCACATCCTGCGCGCCCTCGATGCCGCTCACCACGCCTTCGACGGCCTGACCGATCTCCAACAACTGATCGAGATCGTCGCCGAACACCTTGATCGCGACATCGGCCCGGACGCCCGACAGCAGTTCGTTGAATCGCATCTGGATCGGCTGGGTGAACTCGTAATTGTTGCCGGGAATGGTCGCGGCGGCTTCCTGCATCTCGCGGACCAGCTCGGCCTTGGGCTTGCGCGGGTCCGGCCATTCGCTGCGATCCTTGAGCATTATAAAGGTATCGGCGACCGAAGGGGGCATCGGATCGGTCGCCACTTCGGCGGTGCCGATCTTGGCGACGATCCGCTCGACCTCGGGGAACCGCTTCAATCGCGCTTCGAGCGTGGTCTGCATCTGGATCGCCTGGCTGAGACTTGTGCCGGGGATGCGCAGGGCGTGGAGCGCGATGTCGCCCTCGTCGAGATTGGGAACGAACTCCGATCCCATGCGCGTCGCGGCAAAGCCCGCGATGGCGACCAGCGCCACCGCGCCCGCGACGAACGCAACCCGGAGCCGCAGGGCGGCATCGAGCGCGGGCGCATAGACCTTGCGCGCCCAGCCCATCAGACGGCTTTCCTTCTCCTCAACCTTGCCGGTGACGAACAGCGCGACTGCCGCCGGCACGAAGCTCAGCGACAGGATCAGCGCGAAGGTCAGCGCCATGACGACGGTGATCGCCATCGGGTGGAACATTTTCCCCTCGACGCCGGTGAGCGCGAAGATCGGCACATAGACCAGAGCGATGATGAGCATCCCGAACAGCGACGGCCGGATGACCTCCGACGTCGCCGACGCGGCGAGCGCGAAGCGTTCCTCGCGTTTCAGCAGCCGCCCTAGCTGGTGCTGTGCCTCGCCGAACCGGCGCAGGCAGTTCTCGACGATGATGACCGCGCCATCGACGATCAGCCCGAAGTCGAGCGCGCCCAGGCTCATGAGATTGCCCGAGACGCCCGCGCGCACCATGCCGGTGATGGTCATCAGCATGGTAATCGGGATCACCGCCGCCGTGATGAGCGCCGCGCGGATATTGCCGAGCAGCAGGAACAGGACGACGATCACCAGCAGCGCACCTTCGAGCAGGTTCTTCTCGACGGTCCAGATCGCCCGTTCGACGAGATCGGTGCGATCGTAGATCGGCACGGCCTTCACGCCCGCCGGGAGCGCCCTGGCCGCTTCCTCGAGCCGCGCGGCGGCCGCGCGCGCGACGATCCGGCTGTTCTCACCAGCCAGCATGAACACGGTGCCGAGCACGACTTCCTGGCCGTTCTCGGTCGCCGCGCCGGTGCGCAGTTCTTCGCCCATGCCGACATCGGCGACATCGGCCACGCGGATCGGTATCCCGCCCCGATTGGTTACGATGATCGACTTGAGATCGTCGATGCCCGACGCCTGGCCCGGCACGCGGACCAGATATTGCTCGCCGTAGCGCTCGACATAGCCCGCGCCGACATTGGCGTTGTTGCGCCCCAATGCCTCGACAACATCGTTGAGAGTAAGCCCATAGGCCGAGAGCCGGTCAGGCAGCGGCGTCACATGATACTGTCGCTCATAGCCGCCGATGCTGTTGACCTCGGTGACGCCGGGGGTGTTCCTGAGCTGGGGCCGGATCACCCAATCCTGAAGCGTGCGCAGATCTTCGGGTGTATAGCGGCTCCCATCCGGCTTGCGGGCATTCGGCGCCGCTTCCAGCGTATACATGAAGATCTCGCCCAGCCCGGTGGCGATCGGCCCCATCTCGGGCGCGACGCCATCGGGAAGCTGGTCGCGCGCCGTCTGGAGCCGTTCGTTGATGAGCTGGCGCGCAAAGTAGATATTGGTGCCGTCCTCGAACACGGCCGTTACCTGGGAAAGACCGTAGCGCGAGATCGAGCGGGTATATTGCAGGCCCGGCAAACCGGCGATCGCGGTCTCGACCGGGAAGGTGACGCGCTGCTCGGCTTCGAGCGGCGAGAAGCCGGTCGCTTCGCTGTTGATCTGCACCTGGACGTTGGTGATGTCCGGCGTCGCGTCGATCGGCAGGCGCTGGAAGGCCCAGACGCCGATGCCGCAGAGCAGCGCGACAACGACCAGCACGGCCCAGCGGAAGCGGATCGCGGAGGCGACAATCTTTTCCAGAAGAGGTGGGCGTTCAAGCAAGGGCGTATGCTTGTGGGTGGCGGTCTCAGTGGTCATGGCTGGCCCCCGACTTGTCGATGTCGGCGCGGATCAGGAAAGCGCCGTCGGTCACATATTCGGTGCCGGGTTCGAGGCCGCCGAGCACTTCGGTCCATTCAGGCGTGCGCCGCCCGATCTCCAGCATCCGCACCTCGTAGGTGTTGCCGACCCTGGCATAGACCACCTCGAAATCGCGGAACCGCTGGATGGCCTTGGTCCTGACCGCGAGCGGCACTTGCGCTTCGGCCACGGCGAACGATCCCTCGACGCCCATGCCGGGGCGGAAGGTTCGCGACGCTTCGGGCGGCAGATGGACATGCGCCATCATCGTCTGGCTGGCGACGTCCGCGGTCGGCAGCACGGCTTCCACGGGCGCGTCGAGCTTCGCTTCGCCCGACAGGCTTCGCACGCTCACCCGCTGGCCCACGCGCACGCGCTCGGCGTCGCGGGGATAGACGAAGAACTCGGCATGGAGCTTCGTGGGATCGGCAACCACGAACAGCGCCCGGTCGCCGGTGGTGTCGCCGACATTGGCGTTCTTCTCGATGATGGTGCCGCTGATCGGCGCCGGCACCGCGTAGGTCTGGAGCGAATGGCTGGACTCGACGCGCAGGAGTGTCTGCCCCCGGCTGACCCGATCGCCCAGCTTGCCGGTCATCCAGACGATCTGGCCGGGAAGCCGGGCGCGGACATCGGCCTTGCCTTCGGGCGTGATCTCGATCCGCCCGCCCATGTCGATCAGCTCGGCAACGGTCGCGGAACCCGCGCGCTCGGTCTTGACGCCTCCGGCCCGCGCCGCCTCGGCCGAAATCGTCGTCCGGCCCTCATAGGAGGCGTAGGTCCAGTTGTGCGTGCGGCCGCCTTCGACCGCGCGCACCTTCACGTCGAACGAATGAGGCTCGATCACCACACCGCCGCCGCGCAGATAGTCCTCCTGCGGGGTGAAGGCAAAACGATCGACCTTGCCGCCAAGGCGCGACAGCTCGATCGCAAGCTGGACTTCGCCTGGCGGAATGGGCTTGTCTTTCCGGTAGGCATAGACGTGGAACTCGGGATCTACGCCATCCTCGAAGATGGTGATCTCGACCGCGAAATCGCCGTCGCGCAGCATTCGCCCGCGATGCGGCCCGCGTTCATAGTCGTCGGCGGCAGCGGCCGCCTTGGGTTCGGCCGCCTCCTTGGTGGCAGGGGACTCGCCGCATCCGGCGAGCAGGGAAAGAGCGAGCAGCGAGCCCGCGAAAAGGAAGGATCGTGTCATCAGCGGTTCTCCGCGCTGGCAAGGAGGGAGGCATGGCGACCGGTCAGCCGGTCGAGCCGGGCGCCATCGAGATGGAAGCGGCGCAGCAGCTCGACCCGGCGGGACCGGGCATCGACGACGGCCTGCTGGGCCTGGTTGACTTCGAGGAAGGTGAAGGCGGTGCCGCCGCGCGCGAAACCATCGCGCACCAGCACCACCGCGCGCTCCGCGCTCGGCAGAACCTCGCGTTCGATCCGGACGATCTCGGCGGCAAGGCTCGCCCGTTCGGCTGTCAGCCGGTCGATTTCACGCCGCACCTGCACCCGCGCGACGGCGATCTCGGCTTCGGCGGCCTGAGCTTCGGCATTGGCGCGCGCGACATTGCCGCGATTGGCGGCGCGGTTGCCGAGCGGGATCGAGCCGCCAACTATAATCGCCACGTCATTGCCTTGCCCGAAATGGCGAACGCCAACCCGCGCGGTCGGGTCGCCGGCATTGCCGGTCTCCGCAAGCCGCACGCGGGCACCGGCAGCGTCGCGCTCGGCGGCGAGCAGGGCGAGGTCGGGACTGTCCTCGGCCGCCGTCGCGCCGGGGGTAGCGATCCCGAACGGCGAGGGATCGAGACTGTAATCGGCCGTGCCGCCCCAGAAGGCAGCGAGACTGGCGCGGGCGATCCGCGCAGTCTCCCGCGCCTGATCGAGCGCGATGCGGGCTTGCGCCACGGCGGTCCTCGCCCGTTCGCCCGCGAACAGCGGATCGAGCGCGCGCCCGACACGGCGGCCGGTCTCCGCTTCCACGCGCTGGGCGGCGGCGAGGCGCTGTTCGGCAATAGAGATCACTGCTTCGGCTGCCAGCGCATCGACCCAGGCGGCTTGCACCTGGGCCAAGAGGTCGAGCATCCGTAGGCGGTTGCGCTCGACAGCGATGCCCAGGTCCGAGCGGGCCGCACCGATGCGGGCTTCGCGCTTGCCGCCGCGTTCCCACGTTCGCTCATACCAGGCGGTGGTCTGCGATCGTTCGAGCGGGGAATAGGGGCCGGTGCCCGCGAAATCCTCGACATCGACGCCGACGACATCGCGTGGCCGCACATCGGCTTGGGTAATGGCGGCATCGGCCGCACGGAGCCGCGCGGCGTTCGCTGCGACGGAAGGATCGCCGGATGCGACGCGCGACAGCGCATCCGACAGGCTGAGGGACTGCGCCGCGCCGATTGAAGGCGCGGACAGGGCGGCCAGCGCTGCGCCTATCGCAAGCGCGCGCCGCAAACGCGCCGGTCGGCGCGCAACGAGGATGGAAAGCATGACAAGAACGGCCTCACGAGCAGGCGTGGCAGATGCCGCGCCTCACATGACGCGGCGGCTCAGCTTGGGATCGCGAGGCTCTTGGGAGGTCGTTCGGGGCCGGGAATGCGCAGGCCTGGTGTCTGGTTATCCGGCGCAAGCCCGAGCAGTTCGCTGGACAAAGCGACTTGGACGGAATCCGCCGAGGCCGTCACCGGCACAGCCGAGCCGCCATCGCCATGATGGTGATGGCTGCCGGGTAGATGGTCGGACGGATCGTTGTCGCCGGGTTGGGGCACGTGATGATCGTCGGCATGGTCTTGTATGATGGAAGCATCGCTGAATAAGGAATGGTCGTGTTCGAACGAAACACCCGGCGCATGCTGGATCTTGTCGATAGACGTGGAAAGCGAGGCGCCAGCAAAGACGACGGCCAAGGCGATACAAAACATCGCCCAAAACCGGTTCGCCAGGAAGAGCCTCGAAATGCGCATGGATGGGGTTCTAGCCGGTGAAGGGCGGGGGCTCAATCAGTAACCGCTTCCAACGACATGGAATCAGCTTTGGCCAGCGAGATCGCGAGGTTCGGTTTGTTCGTTTGTCGATGCATGGGCGAATACGTTGCGTATCGCTCGATGCGCCGCTTCCAGCTTCGAGATCGTGAACCGGCGGGCCATTCGCTCTCGTGCGGCTTTGATCTGAGAGATAAAGGCGGAAGACCAGTGTCCGTCTGTCATCAGCAAGCGATCGAGCACGCCACGATCTGCTCTGGCAATGAACCGTTCGATCGCTGACGGTGCGTCAGGACCAAAAAGCGCGGCGCCTATCTCGGGATTGGTCTCGATGATGCCGCAAGCGGCGGCAAGCAGGCGCCGGCGCAGGAGCGGCGATGCGGCGGCGAGCGGGTTGAGAGTGTCGCTCGAATAGAATTGGAGGCCCATGTAACCGGGCGTCATCGCGTCGCACGCGAAATCGTTCAGCGGGATGTTCCGTGTCCTGCACCACCAATATTCGTCGTTTGGCGGCTTCCTGGTCAGGAGGCGGCAAATGCCTCGAACCTCGTTGAGGAGTTGGTCGGCCGACGTGAAGTTGAAGCGGAACTGGTCGGGGGTCCTACCCTTTATCGCGCCTATGCATTGCTGCTCGAACGCAATAACATGATCCCAGCAGAGCAGGGCGTCCTTCCCGGCATAAATGGCCGGGGCCGAGGTTCTTTCCATCGGTTGCCAGCAGGCATCGCAAATCATCCGCAGCGGACCGCGCGCGGGCATCGCAAATCGCCATGTCCGCGATCCGCAACCATTACAACGATCCTCCAGCGGCCAGCGGTGCCGATGGCAATAGCCCACAGCGGCCAGTACCCACTGACGCCGGACGTGCGCTGGCCGGTCGGATGCGAAATCTTCCGCGAGGCACCGGCTGCACCAACTGACGTGCAGCCGCGGCACCGGGATCAGCCCGGTAGAACCGGCTGAGCCCGGCGGGTGTTCCCAAGCCAGAAAATCGACCGGTAAGTAGGGATAGTGCTTCGCAAGACTATGTTCGACTAAGCGCGTCGCCGGCACGTTGAGGTCGTCGGCAGTCCCATTGAGCCAGGCTCTTGTCGGGCGAATATCCGGGTGGCGCCAGTCGCCCTTGCGATTTCGGACAGCCTTTGGCTCCGGTAGCGCTCGCCCTCGGCGGGAATGGCGCTGACGCGCGTGCCAGGACGTCAGCAGTTCGTCAGCGAAAGGATTTTCATGCCGCACGGCGCCGCAATGCCCGCTTGGCACTGGCGATGACCTGCATCGAGACGAGCGGGAGCAATAGCTGCTCATCATCGAAGCTGTCGGCGTCGATCATCTCGCGGCCGCTTCGGATCGCCGCGATCGCGACAGCCTCCATCAACCGGAAGATTCGGCCTGTCACGCCCTCACTCAATGCGATGACGCGCTGGCGGACCTCAGCTTCATCGAGCAGGGAAGGGCGGCGCAAGGGGAGCAGACCGGCGAAGCTCGCCATGAGCTGGCGCAGGGCGTGATCGTTGCGCCAGGGTGAAAGCTCGAATGCGGCGAAGCGGTCGGCGAGATTGGGATCGGTGAGGATCGCGATACGCGCATCTTCCGTGCCCGCGCACACGATCGGAATTCTGAGGTCGTTGGTCAGAAAGCGAATGGTGTTGAGAAAAATCCGCTGCTGGCGCGGCGAGCCCGCCAGCATCTTGTCGATTTCGTCCAGAACCAGCACCTTGGTCCCGAATTCCCCGAGGGTGCGACGGGCCAGAGAGCGCAGTGATCGCAGGGAGATATGGTCGAACTCGGAGTAGTTCATAGCCAGCATAAGCTCGGTGTAGAACTCTTCCTCGGTAGGCTGTGGCGGCATCTGGACCATGACGACCGGCATAATCGTAAGGCCGGCATTCTTATCGTACCGGGTTGCGTGCAGCTCTGCGAAGCGATTGAGGATCTCGCTCTTGCCCATGCCAGTGGAACCGAAAAGCAGGAGGCAGGGCATGCGGCCGCGCGGGGGATAGGTCAGCAGATCTTCGAGCCTGCCGAGCGCGGCTTCGGATTGTGGCAGCGATAGCCATCGATCGCGTCTCAGCCAGTCGATGCGTTCGTCGTCGGATAACCCTGCCTGCTCGCGATATGCCGGAAACAGATGATCGTAGAGGTCGGTCATAGTCGCTCCTCGATCTGGAATGGAACGATAGGCGCGCTATCCTCCGGCTCGGACGATACCGGCAAAGCCATTGAAGGAACTGCGGTGGCAGGAGGGAGGCCAGCCTCCAGCGCATAGGCGATGCGCTGGGCGGATTTTCGCGCAGCCTTGGTCTTGTGGGCCGCTTCGAGGACGATGCGCCGCTGCTCGTTCACCATGTCAAACAGCGATTGCTCGTCGACGGCCTGACGCCCGCGTTCGCGCAGTGCTCGCACCGCGAGGTCGTGCTCGAACTTCGTGATGGCAGGCCGCCGCCGATCACGGAGCGGAACCGTCAAATGCTCGGTATCGGACAGCTCGACGTAGACAGCCGAGAGGTTGAGCGGATTATACTTGATCGGGAGCTTGTGATCGCAGTTCGCGAGGAGGCCGGACAAACTGCCATGCCAGTAAAATGCATGGAACAGCTCGATACCCTCACGCCTGACCTTCCGCATCTCGAACGGGAGAAAGTTGAAGAGGAAGCGAGCGGGATCAGCCGGGAGCCGGAGCGGGTCAGCGCGGCTCCCGAGCCCGTCAGCCCAGGCCGTGAGCGGAGGAACGCCAAGCTCGCTGTGAATCGAGCCATGATAGACGCCGACCTCGAGTGTAAACCAGCGCTCGAACTCGCGCAGCGTCATGCAGGCTTGGCCCTCCGCGTCGTAGTCGCCTTTGGCCTGGATGTTTGAGAAGGTCGTACCCGGTAGGAGATGCACGGCGCCGACCGCGGTTCCGATCAAGCGTTCGATGTGGCCACCGTAGTGCGGCGTGCGCCGGGGGCGGTGCTTGAGGTCGATGCCATGCTGCTCACAGCCACGCTCGAGCGCCCTGGACCTAAACTCTGCGGCATTGTCGAGATGCAGAGTTTCGGGGATGCCAAAGACGGGATAGTCGAGATTGATCTCGCGTTCTTGAAGCCAGGCTGCCTTTGGCAGGACCGCATGGCGGATCGCCATGCCTACAGACGTAGCTGAGGGTTTCTCGAGCGAGATGTAGAAGCCCGGAATGACTCGGGTCGCTATGTCGATCTGGAGGGTGAGCGTTGGTCGGCCAAGCGGTTTGCGGAAATGCTCGTCGACGATGATGATATCGGCGGGTGTGTGGTCTATTTGTACGATCTGCAGCGGGTAGTCGGCAGTGTAAGATCGAATCACGGGTCGGTATCGATCAGACGCTGCCTTCGCGCCTTCGCGCGTTCTGGTGAGGCGTTCTCGGTCAATCGCGGCAACGCGCGCGGCGATGGTCTTGCGAGTGGGCGCGCGAAGGCCGCGTTCATAACAGGCATGCCGGATGTCGCGCTGCAATCTCGCGAGGGTCGGTTTGGGGCGCGTCAAGTAGAACCGTTCGATTTCGGAGGCGATCACTTGGTCGATCTCCGGCGCCAGTCGGCGACGCCCTTTGGGAAAACCTTCGGGCCGATCGACGAGGGAGCTGGTAACGGGCTCAGCGCGATAGCGGGCGACAAGCTCAAAGACGCGCGACCTGCTCAGGCCCAGCTCCGCGCTCGCGTTCAACATCGCAGCGCGGGTAATCTTGGGCAGGCTGGCGAGTGCACGAATAGCCGGCTCGCGATTGCAAGCAATGCTCCAGGCTGTAGAATCCGCTCTCGTAAGAGCTGTGCCCGTTTCGGCCATGACCTATCCCCGATCTTGCCAGGGACTCGTGTTGCCGGGTCCACCGGTATTGTATCAGAAACGGGATGGACGGGCGAGAGTCCGGAGGTATTTGGGATAGATGAAGATTGAAAAGCCTGGCAATTTCGGTCTGTCCGTTTGGTCAAACTGACAGCAATATCAAGGCGCCAGAAGGAAACCCGTGAATTTCGATGATGATCCGATCCGCAAGGCGATGCGGGACCTGAACGGCACGTCCGATATCATCCGCGCCGCAACGCAGGCGGGAAGGAACGCCGATGTCCTCGCTAGGGCGCTGAAAGGGCAGCGACGCCTTGACGAGATGCTTAAGCTTCGACCGACGATCTTCGAAGAGATGGCGGCGAATCACAAGCGCATCACAGACATGCTCGAGCGCCGTCCCAACATCATCGAGGAGATGGCCCGCCGACAAAGCGAGTTCGATAAGTTCGTTTCGAGCGGCGGCTATGCGCAAGCGACCGGTCGCCTTTCCGCCTTCCAAGAGGCGCTCGCGAGCGTCAAGCGGCTCGACAAGCTCCTGCCGAAGGCTGACGTTTATCAGCGCATGCTGGGTGCGCGCCCGCTGATCCCCGATACGGTGGCCGATGCTCTGGCGCGTGGTGGCGCGCTTGCGCCCATGCTCGAACGGCTCGGCACCGCGGCCGCGCTGGACCGATCGATTGTAGAGCAGCTTGCCGGTGTCGAGGAGTTCATTGCTGGCACGAATGCCGCGCGCCTTTCCCGCGCCGCGCTTTCGTCGAACTTCCCGGACCTCGTGCCTGAGCTGCGCTTTCCCACCGCGGCCGAGATCGCCGCAGTGGACCTTGCCGGAGTTGCGGGGGTGGGTGATCCGGCAGGGGAGTGGGCGCGTGCGACCGCCGCGCAGATGGCGGGCATTGAAACCCCCTGGGTGCGCGATGATCAGCCCGAGCTTTCAATCGAGGGTTATGCCGCTTTCAAGGGCATGACCGAGATTGTGGCGCGCACCAGTCCTGCCGCCCCTCGAGCCACCCAGCTGGTGCGCGCCGAGCTTGGCGACTATCGGCGCGAGGATCAGGGCGACGAAGCGGTCGACGACGCGATGCTGGCCTCAGGCCTGCGCATCGCGCGGGGCTTCGACATGCGCTTGGCCAGCCTGCCGATGGCGCTCGTGGGCAATATATTCGTGCCCTTTGGCATGGTTCCGGAAGCACCACCTGAAGCCGACCCCGATGAGCTCGATGCGGTCATCTCCTTGATGTTCCGCCAGCTCGAGCGCCGGCTGCGGGCCTTCATCGATCGGTCGATGAAGGCCGGGGTAGGGGAGAAATGGATCCGCCAGCGCGTCCACAAGAATATCCGCGAGGAATGGGAAAGACGGCGCCAGGCCGATGTGGACGCGCAGCGCGCACCTGGAGAGCTATTCGACTATGCCGATTTCGGTGACTATCGCGGCATCATCGAACGTGGCGAGAATTGGCGCGACGTGTTCCAACCGTTCTTCAAGGTGAAAACGTCAATCGGCGAGACGCTCGGCCGCCTCAGCGTCATTCGCAATCCAGTCGCGCACGTGCGGCCTTTGACCGTCGAGGATCTGCTCGTGCTGCGTGTCGAGGGCAACCGCCTGTACCGCTGGATGGGTGAGCCCGTGCCATGATCGATAGCGCAATCCTGGCACCCCAGGGCGAGACCGATCGCCATGGCAGTCTGGCGGTTGTCGCGGACGTCCGCGAGCTGGTGGGTCCAAGAGCACCGATCGACGAGGCGCTCGTTGCCGCCGCCGTTCGAGGATGGTCTGCGAACACGCGCCGCGCCTTCCGTTCGGACCTGACTCTCTGGGGCAAATGGTGCCGTCAGAACCGGATCGCGGCCGATCGCGCCGATGCCGCGCTCGTGGCGTCCTGGATCCGCGCTCTCGCCGGCATCGACGACAGCAGCGAGACTCAGCGGGCGATGGCGACGATCGAGCGCTACATCGTCAATGTCGGTTGGGCTTACCGCATGGCTGGTCTTCCCGATCCAACGTCCATGCCGCTCGTTCGGCTTGAGAAGAAAGCGGCGCGCAAGGCTCTCGGCGTCAAGCAGCGACAGGCCCGAGCCATTCGCTTCAAAGGCGAAATATCGGACCTGGACAGCCCGGCCGTGGGGGTCTGTCTCGCTCATCTCGTCAGAGCGTGCCGGCGCGACGAACTGGGCCTTCGCGATGAGGCATTCCTGCGCGTCGCCTACGACACCGGGGCGCGGCGGTCTGAGCTCGTGGCGATCGATGTCGACCATGTCGAAGGGCCAGATACCGAGGGGGCGGGCATTCTCTTCATACCTTCGTCGAAAACCGACCAGGTGGGGGAGGGGGCCTACGCCTATCTTGCGCCCAAGACGATGGCGGCGATACGCCGCTGGCGCGACAAGGCCGATGTTCGAAAAGGCCCCCTATTCCGGCGGGTCGAAACCCATTTTGACGGGTCTGTAGCTGCTATAGGCCGAAACCGTCTCCATCCCAACAGCGTCACCTTGATTTACCGGCGGCTGATACGAGCGGCCTGGGAACGCAAGCTTCTGGGTGCGATGTCTGAAGCCGAGCTTGAGCGCTGGGTGGCCGCGGTTTCGTCGCACTCGATCCGTGTAGGCGTGGCCCAGGACAATTTCGCGGCCGGGGAAGGCTTGCCCGCGATCATGCAGGCTTACCGCTGGCGCGACCCGAAGACGGTCATGCGCTATGGTGCGCGTCTCGCGGCCAAGAGCGGCGCCAGCGCTAGACTGGCCAAACGTTTCGCTGATTGAGCGAGCTGATCGACCCAGCCGAACGACGTTCTGGTCGTGGTTGCGCTCTCGTCAGGCAGCCTTGAGCCAGCTTACATCTTTTGCATCGTCGCTCGGGCCAGCCGTGAGGCCGCCGGTCATTTGATGCCCGGCGGTCTCAACCGGCTCGGGTCAACCCGTGGCAGGCAGGCGAACCTCGAAGGTGCTCCCTTCGCCCACCGCGCTTCTGGCCAGCACGATCGAACCGTCATGAAGCTCCACCAGCTGTCGAACCAGCGCGAGGCCGATGCCGAGACCGTCTTGCATTGCACGCGCGCCACCTTCGATCTGCTCGAAGATCTCGAAAATTCGGCTCTGCTGCTCGGCCGGTATGCCAACGCCGTTGTCGGTGACCTGCAAGAGCGCCGAGGACCCGTCCCGGCCGACACTGAGATCGATCCTTCCGCCCGGCGGGGTATATTTCACGGCATTGCCTACGAGGTTGTTGATGATCTGGGTGATCCGGGCCGGGTCCGCATCGAGCCAGATGGGCTCCGGCGTCACGTCGAGATGGAGCGCGTGCTCTGCCTCCTTGAGGGCGGGCCGAACCGCCTCCATTGCAAAGCCGAGAACCTCCTGAAGATGCAAGCGCTCCTTTCTCAAGGATATCTTGCCCTGATCGATCCGCGCGATGTCGAGGAGATCTTCGACCAACCGGGTCACATGCTTGAGACTGCGGCGCATGCCGCTGCGGATTTCGCGCGCCAGCTCGGTTCCTTCGCGCTTTTCGAGGAGCTCGAGTCCACCGCTCAGCGCCATGATCGGATTGCGGAGCTCGTGACCAAGCACGGCGAGGAAGCGGTTCTTCTGCCGGTCGGCTTCCTGAAGCGCTTTCGTGAGGCCTGCGAGTTCGTCCCTTTGTGCGATGATCTGCCGCCGCTGACCGTAGAGATCGAAGAAGACATTGGCCTTGGAGCGCAGCACGTCGGCTTCGATCGGCTTCTGGATGAAGTCTACGGCGCCCGCTTCATAGCCGCGGAAGCGCCGGGTGACGTCGGCGCTGCCTGCGGTAACGAAGATGATCGGGATATGACGCGAACGCTCGTTGGCGCGCATGATTTCGGCGAGTTCGAACCCGTCCATGCCGGGCATCTGGACGTCGAGCAGCGCGAGTGCATAGTCGTGGACCAGCATGAGTTCGAGCGCCTCCTCGCCGCTACGCGCGGTGTGAAAGTCGAGGCCTTCGCGCTTGAGAAGCGCACGCAGCGCAAGCAGATTTTCCTCAAGGTCGTCGACCAGCAGGAATTTGATGGCATCGTCAGGTGACGTCATTTGGCTGCTGGCTCTTGTAGGTAGGTTATGATCTGATCGAGGGGCATGGCCTTGGCGGATGGACAAGCCGCGAGGGCGGCCGCCGGCATCGTGGGGACTTCGGCTGTCTCGGGATCTTCTACGATGGCGACGCCCCCCGCTTCGGCGACGGCCTTGAGACCTGCCGCCCCGTCATGATTTGCGCCGGTGAGAACGATAGCGGTCAGCGCCGGGCCAAAAGCATCCGCCGCAGTCTCAAATAGAACGTCGATCGCTGGCCGGGAATGGTTGACGGTCTCGTCGGACGACAGCGCAATAGAATGCCCGGCCTCGACAAGCAAATGATAGTCGGGCGGCGCGAAGTAGATCGTGCCGGCGACAAGCGGCTCCTTGTCTTCGGCCTCCTTGACGAGAAGCGCGCACTTCTTGCCGAAGAGCTCGACTAGGGCATTCTCCTTGCGCGGCGGCACGTGCATCACGATGAGCACCGGGATGGGGAAGCCGGCGGGCAGGGCGGGAAGGAGCCGCGACAAGGCCTGAAAGCCGCCAGCCGAGGCGCCGATGGCGAGCGCGCCGGCAGTCATGGCTCCCGCCTCTGGTAGATTTTCTGCTCGCGAACGAACTCGGCGAAGGCGTTCGCATGGCTGGAAAAGCGCAGGCTCTCCTTCGAGCCGATCCCGAGAAAGCCCTTTCGGGCGAGAGAATCGCGGAATAGCCCGACCGCCCGGTCCTGAAGCGCGCGATCGAAGTAGATCAGCACGTTGCGGCAGGAGATGAGATGCATCTCGCCGAAGACCGTGTCCGTCACCAGGCTGTGGTCGGAAAAAACGACATGGCTGCGCAGCGACTTGTCGAATACCGCCCGGCCATAGTCGGCGGTGTAATAGTCCGAGAGCGAGGAGCGTCCGCCTGACTTCTGATGGTTCTCGGTGTAGGTCCGGATCTGATCCAGCGGGTAGATCCCGGCTTCTGCTGCCCTTAGAGCGGCCGGGTTGATGTCGGTCGCATAGAACAGCGTCTTTCTGGCCAGCCCTTCCTCGCGGAAGAGGATCGAAAGCGAGTAGAGCTCCTCGCCGTTGCTGCAGCCCGCCACCCAAACCTTGAGCGAAGGATAGGTCGCCAGATGCGGGATAACATGCTCGCGCAGCGCTTTGTAATAGGCTGGATCGCGGAACATTTCGCTGACCTGGACGGTCAGGTAGTCTAGCAGACGTGGCAGCACGGTCTCGTCATGGAGCAGCGCTGCCTGCATCGCCGAGACGCTCGCATAGCCGAGCTGATTGCGCGCCTGGATGACGCGCCGTTTGATCGAGGCGCGGGCATAGCGGCGAAAGTCGTAATGGTAGTGTTGGTATAGAGCCTCAAGCAGCAGCTCGATCTCTATATCCTCGACGCCGTCGTGCATCAGCGGGGCATCCAGACACGCACCAGCGATAGCAGCTTTTCGACGTCGATCGGCTTGGCCATGTAGTCGTTGGCTCCCGCTTCGAGGCACCGCTGCTGATCGTCGGGCATTGCCTTGGCGGTGAGCATGATGATCGGCAGCTTGCTCCAGCGTGGGTCGTTGCGGATCGTGCTTGTGGCGGTGAGCCCGTCCATCACCGGCATCATGACGTCCATCAGCACGAGGTCGATCTTCGTCGCCGGCTCCTCGCCGGCCGCCTCGAGCGCGTCGAGAGCTTCCTGGCCGTTGCGAGCGATCTGCGTGAGCGCGCCGCGCGGCTCGAGCACGCTGGTGAGAGAGTAGACGTTGCGCACGTCATCTTCGACGATGAGAATGCGGCGATCCTCGAGCGCCGCGTCGCGATGCCGGGCTTTCTCGATCATCTTGCGCTGCTCGGGGGGTAGCTCCGAGACCACCTGGTGGAGGAACAGCGATACCTCGTCGAGCAGCCGCTCGGGCGATTTGGCGCCCTTGATGATGATTGAACTGGAGTAGCGGCGCAGCTGCTGCTCTTCGTCGGCCGACAGATCGCGCCCGGTATAGACGATGACCGGCGGAAAGCCGTGCTCACCGTCCTCGCTCAAGGTTTCGAGCAACGAGAAGCCCGATGCATCGGGCAGCGAGAGGTCGAGCACCATGCAGTCAAAGGTCTGGGCACGAAGTTCCTCGAGGCAGTCGGCCGCCGTGCCGACGCCGACCGTCTCGACGTCCTGCGACTGCAGAAGCTTGCTGACCGCGTCCCGTTGCACCGCATCGTCCTCGACGATCAGGACCCGGCGCATTCGGGATGCGAGCTTCGCCTCCAGCCCGGCAAGCACTTGCGACAATTGCTCGCGATCGGCCGGTTTCACCAGATAGCCCACCGCCCCGAGCGCAAGCGCCGTCTGGCTATGATCGGCGGCCGAAACGACGTGGATCGGAATGTGCCGCGTCTCGTCGTCATGTTTCAGCCGGTCGAGCACCGTCAGGCCGGATTGGTCGGGCAGTCCGAGATCGAGGACGATCGCGCTTGGACTGTACTCGCGTGCGAGCTCCACGGCTTCCTGAGCCGTTCCCGCGACGATGCACTGGAAGCCCATCTCGCGTGACAGATTGCACACGACCGAGGCGAACACCTCGTCGTCCTCGATGACCAGGAGCACGCGTTTACCTTCCGCGAGGACGGCGCGATCGTCTTCCGCCGCAAAGGAGGGCGCCGGCGGCGCGATCTTGCGTGACGGGACCGGCGGTGCCGGCGCCCTGACCGGCGCGCGCTCGCGGTGCTCGCGCTCGGCGACCAGCGCTGGATCGTAGACGAGGGGCAGCGTCACGATGAAGCGGCTGCCTTCCCCCACCTTGCTTTCGAGCCTGATCGAACCGCCGAGCAGGCGAACCAGCTCGCGCGAGATGGAAAGCCCTAAGCCGGTGCCGCCATATTTGCGGCTGATGGTGCCGTCGGCCTGGTGAAATGCCTCGAAGATATGGTCCTGCTGGTCCTTGGCGATCCCGATGCCTGTGTCCTTTACCGCGATGGCGAGCTTGTCATCGCCGGCTCGCGCGACGGCAAGGCGCACGCTGCCGCGTTCGGTAAACTTGAGTGCGTTCGAAAGCAGGTTCTTGAGGACCTGTTCCAGTCGCAGGCGATCGGTCTCAAGCGTGCGCGGGCAGTGCTCATCCAATTCCACCTCGAAGCGAAGGCCCCGCTCATCGGCGACCGGCTGGAAGAGTTTCTGCATGTCTCCGACGAGGCGCTCCAGCGACACGGAGGCGGGCTGGATCTCGACATGCCCGGCCTCGATCTTCGAGAGATCAAGAATGTCGTTGATCAGCGTCAGCAGGTCGTTGCCGGAGGATTCGATGGTGCGGGCAAACTTCACCTGGTCCTTGGAAAGGTTGCCGTCGGGATTGTCGCCGAGCAGTTTGGACAGGATCAGCAAGGAATTGAGCGGCGTGCGCAGCTCGTGGCTCATATTGGCGAGGAAATCGGACTTGTACCGGCTGGCCTGTTCAAGCTCGCGCGCCTTCAGTTGCAGAGAAGCGCTGGCGCGTTCGAGTTCGTCACGCTGTGTTTCGAGCGTCTGGGCTTGCTCGGACAGCTGGCTGTTCGTCTGCTCGAGCTCGACCTGCTGCAGTTCGAGCCTTGCCTGCGATTCCTTGAGCGCCGTGCCCTGTTCCTCGAGCTCCTCGTTGGAGACGCGAAGCTCCTCGCTCTGGGTTTGCAGTTCTTCGGCCTGCCGCTGGGTCTCTTCCAGGGCGTCCTGCAGCCGGGCGCGGAATCGCGCCGAGCGCAGGGCGATGCCGATCGCCGACGAAGACTGTTCGAGAAGCTCGAGGACCAGATCGTCGACAGGTTCGAAAAAGCCGAGCTCGAGCACGGCATTCACCGCGCCGTCCGCCCGGGCCGGCGCGATCACGAGATGGCGCGGCGTGTCGCGGCCGAGCGCCGAGCCGATCGACAGGTAGCCCGCCGGGACATCGCTGAGCACGATCAGCTGCCCATCGGCGGCCACCTTGCCAAGGAGACCCTCGTTCAGCGCGAAGGCGGCGGGGACGTTCGCGTCGCCGGGTACGCCGAGCATGGCGGCCCGCGCAAACCGTCCGGCCTCGCCCTTGAACAAGGCTCCGGCCTGGCAACCGGTGTGCTGCGCCATAAACGCAAGAATCGCATCGGCAAGTTCCGGCACGGTCTTGTCGCCCATCATGGCGCTCGCGAGCCCGACCTGGCCGGTTTGTAGCCGTTGCTGGCGGGCGCGGCCGCGGCTGCCCTGAAGCAGCAGGATGAAGATGGCGATTGTCAGACAGGCGCCGATGAGGCTCGAGACGATCGCGCTGGTGATCGCCGTTCGAGCGGCGTCATCCATCTCTTCCATGCGCAGCTGGCGCAGCCGCAGCTCCTCTCGCGCCATGGCGCCAAGCTGTGCTCGTATGGCGTCCATGTCGCTCTTGCCGCGATCGGTCGACACCAGGGCGAGGGCCGCATCGAGGCCGCGCGTTCGCCGCAATTCAACGGTGTTGCGAAGCTCCGCCATCTTGGCATCGACATGGCGTCTGAGCGCCAGGACATTCTCCTGCTGGACCGGGTTGCCGCGCGTCAGCGATGCCAATGCGTTCAGGCGGGACCCAGTTGAGAGGACGGCGGACTCGTAGGGTTCGAGGTATCGATTGTCGCCGGTAAGCAGATATCCGCGCTGTCCGGTCTCTGCGTCCTGAAGCGAAGAGAGAAGATCGTTGAGCGAGATGATAACCGAGTGCGTCTGGCGAATGGCGCCTTCGCTGGCGCGCACATTCTGGATGTTGCGGTAAGCCGACGCGCCGCTGATGAGAAAGAAGAGGAGCCCGACGACGAGGCCGACGGCAGACCACCTGTCGGCGCGCCTGGGAGAGTAAAGCTTCCGATTTGTTCTCTTCACCTGATCTGGTCTCGCGGGTTTGGGGTTCGCCTGCCTAGCGAGATAGGCGCCGTGGAATCAAGGACACCTACCCTGTGTCGCCGAAGATTGGCTCGCGCTCTGCATGGATGCGTTCCGCGAAACCGGGCCCGGCGCTGATCCATGTCTGAAGATTCGTGGGGAGCCTTCCGGAAAATGCAGGCGTTTCTAAGAGCTCAAGCTTTCATCGTCCTCTAGCGCCACTTACATGAGCACGAGGGATGCCTGAGGAGACGGGCCGACCGTGACGTACAGACCGGCAGATAGGCAAACAGCATTTTCATGAACGCCCGGGATTATCCTCTTCTCGATCCGAACCTGGACTTTCTGCAAGGAGGAGGCGAGCTGGGGCAGCGCATTCGCGGTCATGATTGGGCGGCAACGCCGATGGGCGCGCCAGAGCAGTGGCCGCAGTCATTGCGGTCGGCCCTGTCCATCTGCCTCCAGTCGAGTTTCCCCACCGCGATCTACTGGGGCAGCGAACTGAGACTGCTCTATAACGACGCCTGGGCGTTCATTCCGGGAGAGCGGCATCCCGGAGCTCTGGGGCAACCGGCGGCCAAGGTCTGGTCCGACATCTGGAATGTCGTCGGACCCCAGCTCGAACAGGTGCGCAGCTCGGCGGAGGGGTTCTCGACCTACGACCAGATGCTCCCGATCGTGCGCGAGGGCCGGGAACAGGAGACATACTGGAACTACAGCTTCACGCCGATCCGCGGTGAGGATGGGTCGGTGGTGGGCGTCTTCAACCAGGGGCACGAGACTACGAGCCGCGTTCTGGAAGAACGCAGGCGCATCCTGGAATCGGAGCGGCAGCGACGCCTTTTTCAGCAAGCGCCCGGGTTCATCACGATTCTTCAGGGTCCGGAGCATCGCTTCGAGTTCGTCAATGATGCCTACATCAGCCTGTTCGGCAACCGCGACTTCGTGGGCAAGACCGTTCGCGACGCCTTTCCCGAACTGGCGGGGCAGGGCTTCTACGAGTGGCTCGACAGGGTCTTTGCGACCGGCGAGCGCTTCGTCGCCAGCAACGTTCCCATCACGCTGGAGGGTAACGGCGGCCTGCCTTCCGCAGAACGGTTCCTCGACTTCATCTACGCGCCGGTGGCGGACGATGACAACCGCGTCACCGGCATCTTCTGCGAAGGGCACGACGTCACCGAACGCAATCGCAGCGAGGCGGCGCTGCGGCAAAGCGAAGAGCGATTTCGTCAGCTAGCCGAGACCGTCGAGCAGGGTTTCTACGTCACGGAGCTTGATGACAGGCGTCTGTCGTACCTCAGCCCGGCTTACGAGCGGATTTGGCAGCGCCCGCGCGAGGAGCTGCTGGAGAACATCGCGAGCTTCATCGAGACCATCCATCCCGACGACCGGGAGCGCGTTAGCGCCGCCGAGCGCGAGCAGCTATCGGGTCTTTCCCAGGAGCTGCACTATCGGATCGTCCGGCCCGATGGCTCGGTCAGATGGATCCGCGACCGCTTCTTCCCCGTCAACGATCAAGATGGACGTCCCTTGCGATCGGTCGGCCTTGCGGACGACATCACGCACAGCCGCCAGATCCAGGAAGATTTGCATGTGCTCAACGAGACGTTGGAACAGCGCGTGGCGGAGCGCACGGCCGAGCTTGCGGCGGCGCAGGAAGCGCTGCGGCAGAGCCAGAAGCTCGAAGCCATGGGTCAGCTCACGGGCGGCGTCGCGCATGACTTCAATAACCTGCTGACGCCGATCATCGGCAGCCTCGACATGCTTCAGCGCCGAGGACTCGCCGACGAGCGCATGCGCCGCCACATCGACGGAGCTCTGCAATCGGCCGAGCGCGCCAAGACGCTCGTCCAGCGGCCGCTCGCCTTCGCGCGCCGGCAGCCGCTCCAAGCCGTTGCGGTCGATCTGACCGCGCTGGTGGAGGGCATGGCCGAACTTGTCGACAGCACGACGGGCCCCCAGGTCGAAGTGCTGGTTGAGCTCGAGGACGGCCTGCCGAGCGTGCTGGCCGATGCCAATCAGGTCGAGATGGCGCTCCTCAATCTTGCGGTCAATTCGCGCGACGCGATGCCGCGAGGCGGGACCTTGCGGATCACCGCCGCGTCCGGCTCTAAAGGTGGCCGGCCCGAACAACTGCCGCGCGGGGATTTCGTGCGGCTCGCCGTCACCGATACCGGTGTGGGAATGGATGAGGCCACCCTCTCGCGCGCCATCGAGCCGTTCTTCTCGACCAAGGGTGTCGGGCAGGGCACCGGCCTCGGCCTCAGCATGGTCCACGGCCTGGTGTCACAGCTCGGCGGCGTGATGAGCATCGCCAGTGAGGCCGGTGTCGGAACCAGCGTCGAGCTGTGGCTGCCGGTGGCGGTTGCGCAGGAGGGCCTAGGGCGATCCTCCGAAGAGGCCGTGCCCGTGGCGGGTCACGGCTGTGCGCTGGTGGTCGATGACGAAGACCTGGTTCGCATGTGCACCGCCGAGATGATGAGCGAACTTGGGTTCGACGTTGTCGAAGCGCGTTCGGGCGAGGAGGCGCTGAAACGGCTCGCCAACGGCTTGCGGCCGGACGTGCTCGTCACCGATCATCTCATGCCGGGCATGACCGGCATTGAGCTCGCGCATCTTGCCACGGGAATGTTGCCGCAGATGGCGGCCGTGATCGTGTCCGGCTATGCGGAGCAGGAAGGTGTGGCCCCGAGCCTGCCGCGGTTGACCAAGCCCTTCAAGCAGGCCGAGCTGAAACAGGCGCTTGCCAATGCCACCGCATCTGCCGCTCGCCGGCCTACATGACGGTCGGGGAGAAAAGGGGGCAGAGCGAGACAGACCCTCGCATTGCTCGTCGACGAGGGCAGATGGATCGCGCACGTTCCCAAGTGGCAGCGCTGCGGCTGAATTGATCCGGGACAAAGCACGGCGCATGGCCTTGTGGTCAATATGGCGGCGCCCGGAACGGGAACACACGCCTTAAGCAAGGAGGAGGCAATGACGATGGAGTCGCCACATGCAAGCGCTTTGCACCTCAAGCATGCCGGTCTTGAACGGCGGATCCTCGAGGAGATGAAGCGGCCGCTTCCCGACCTCGGCGTCATTCAACAACTCAAGCGCCAGAAGCTCCGCCTCAAGGAAGAATTGACGAGAAGCTAGCACTCGAGCCCGAGCGGCGGCCACATGTGTGCAGCGAGTTGTGCCGCGCTGTGTGCCGCAGACATTGATGGTGCAGGCAATATCCAGGGCCGGCGTCGAGGCCTTTGGCCAGCCCTGGAGGCTGAAGTGTCGGCATTGGCCGACAGCCCATTCAATCGTCCCAGTGCTGGTCGCGCCGGACTGAAAGGACGCGCTGGCCCTGGCGGTCCATGATCGCTTTGAGTTCGCGCCCCTGCGCGTCGAAACCTTCGGCCTCGATGCGCCCATCGTCGCGCTCGACCTCCACGAGGTGGACGATGCCAGCACGCTTGAGGGCGTCCGCATTGGGGACGGGCATTCGCCCATAGCGTCCGCGATCCTCAAAATCGTCGTCCCAGTGCGTGTTCGCGAAATAGGGCTGGTCCTTGGCTCCTGTGGGCGCGGGCCCCGCCAGTGCGACGGCTGCGGCTCCTGCACCCGCAGCGCCAATAGCCAGGACGGCGACGGCGGACACGATCTTCTTCTTCATGGCAGTGCTCCTCGTTCGAATCACCAATGCGATGACGAGGCCATGATTGCCGGGTGCTGCTGACGGCAGGCTCGCAAGGCATGTCAGCCCAATGTCAGCTCCGATGGCGCATAAGCGAACCCGATGGGTCTCGAGCGTCAGATACTGGCCGCGATGGCTGTGGCTGCGCTGAGCGCCTGCGATCGCGACGCTGCTCACAACGAGCGGGGACCATCGGCGCAAGCTGAACAGGTGATTTCCCGCGTGACGCCGAAGGCCCCCCCGGCGCGCGATCGACAGCACGGAGTGGAGATAGCAGGACCGGACGGAGCCGCAACGGCGCTTCCTGGCGAGGGCGCCGGACACCTGCCGCTCGCGCGCATTCTCGCGATTGCGCGCGAGCACGTTCCGGGTGAAGTCATCGAAGTCGAGTTGGAGAGCGACGACGGCCGCGCGGAGTACGAAGTTAAGATCCTGACTTCAGATGGTCGTACCATGGAAATGCAGATCGACGCGGTGCGCGGCACGATCCTGCAGTCCGAAGAAGATTGAGTATATGCGTCTGCTGCTGGTTGAAGATGACGAGGCGATTGCAAAGGGCGTGCAGGAGGCGCTCACCCGCGCCGGCTTCACGGTCGATCGGGCTCAAGACGGGGAAACCGCCTGGGTCATGGGCGGCGACGAGGATTATGACGTCGCCGTGCTCGACCTCGGCCTGCCGCGTTTGGACGGAATGACTGTTCTTAGGCGCTGGCGCGGTGAAGGACGGATATTCCCGATTATCATCCTTTCGGCGCGCGGCGCCTGGCTCGACAAGGTAGAGGGCATCGAGGCCGGAGCCGATGACTATCTCGCTAAGCCGTTCGAGCCCGCGGAGCTCGTCGCGCGGGTCCGCGCGCTGGTCCGGCGCAACGCGGGCCATGCTGAGGCGCTCCTGACCTTCGGGCCGCTCACGCTGGATACGCGCCGCATGAAGGCGCTCGTCAGCGGCCGCGAAGTCAATCTGTCCCCGCTCGAATACCGGCTGCTTCACGCGCTCGCGCATAGCGGCGGCCGCCCCCTGAGCGCCGGCGAGCTGTCCGAGATGCTGCACGGCGTCGATGCGGCCGAAGCCAATGCGATCGAGGCGTTGGTCGCCCGGCTGCGGCGCAAGATCGGTGTCGACGCGATCGAGACGCGGCGTGGGTTCGGCTATTGCCTCATGAAGGGCTGACAATGGCGGCACTGGACAAGGCTCTCAACCGCTCGCTCAACGTGCGGCTGCTGCTGTTCGCGGGCGTGACCATCGCTCTGGCCCTCATCGCGGCCTGGGCGGTGCTCGGCCTTCTGTTCGAGCGCCATTCGGAGCGCCAGTTGCAGGCAGAACTGGAACGCCACGGCATCGCCTTGATCGCCGCGACCGAACTCGATCGGGACAGGCGTCCGGTCATCGCACGTCAGCCGACCGACCCTCGCTTCCAGCGGCCGGCAAGCGGCCTTTACTGGCGTGTCGTCGCGCCAGGCGGGGAGCTGCGTTCGCGGTCGTTGTGGGACGGGGCTCTCGCGCTCTCGATCTCGGCGCAGATGCCGGCATGGTCCGCCTTTAGCGCCAGCGGACCGTTCGAGGATCGCGTGCTTGTCGTGGCCCGGCGTGTCCGGCTCGGCGCGCAAGGGCCTGAGCTGCTCGTCGAAGTCGCCGCCGATCGCCAGCCGATCCTGCAGGCCCGCGCCGCGTTCGGGCGTGAAACCGCGTTCTTCCTCGCGGCCCTGTGGCTCGCGCTGGCCTTCGCTGCCTGGGTGCAGGTCCGCATGGGTCTGCGCCCGCTCGACCAGGTGAGGAACGAATTGGACGGGATGTCGCGCGGGGCCGATGCGCGCCTCGCCCTCGCAAACCATCCGGTCGAGATCCGTCCTTTGACCGAGGCGATCAATGCGGTGGCGGATCGCCGGGCCCGAGACATCGACCGCGCCCGCCAGCGCGCCCGCGATCTCGCGCACGCGCTCAAGACGCCGATCACCTCGCTTCGTCTGCAGATCGAAACGCTCCCGTCCGAGAAGGCGAAAGAGATGATGCACGGTCTTTCGCTCATCTCTGCCGCCGTCGAAAGCGAACTGGCCCGAACCGGCGCCAGCAGCGAG
This sequence comes from Sphingobium sp. IP1, assembly GCF_002708645.1. Taxonomy (NCBI): domain Bacteria; kingdom Pseudomonadati; phylum Pseudomonadota; class Alphaproteobacteria; order Sphingomonadales; family Sphingobiaceae; genus Sphingobium; species Sphingobium sp. IP1. The sequence continues at coordinate 7,068 of NZ_NOIW01000033.1, read as the reverse complement.
GGCGAGACCGTCGATGCGCGGGCGACGATCGAGCGCCTGTTCGCCGTCATCGCCCGCACGCCTGATGGCGCACGCGTTTCGCTCCACAATCAGGTGCCGGACGGATTCGACGTGCCGCTGGGCGCCGAGGCGGCGCTCGAAGCGTTCGGCGCGGTCATGGAAAACGCAGCCCGACACGCGGTCAGCGAGGTCCAAGCCCTAAGCGGGTCCGGCCCGCGCGCGTACTGGATCGAGATATGTGACGATGGGCCGGGCATTCCTGACGAGTTGCACGCGGCGATGCTCGAGCGTGGTGGCCGGCTGGATGAGACCGGACGAAATCACGGGCTCGGCCTTGCGATCGCGCGCGATATCGTGAGGGCGAGCGGCGGCGATCTCTCGCTGGCAGCAACTCGAAAAGGCGGGCTTCTCGTGCGCTTCGAGTGGCCGAAGACCCCCACGTCATAGGTGACGAGAAGAGCAGCGCCGGGCAGCGCCGAGCACGCGAGCGGTGTCCGCCGTTCACGCGCTCAGTTTGCGGACGTCGATTTGTTTGGACGCAGCTTCAATGCTGATCTCGAAATGATCGGTCTGGACGACATCGATGATTCCAGCCGGCCGATATCCAACGACGTTCGTGCCGCCCCGATGGCGCAAGCTGTCATAGGCAATGCCGGCTGAGGCCGACGCGCGAATTGTCTCGCCGAATGCCTGTGCTCCGGCATAGCTGTTCGGGAGATAGGCATCGGGATAGGCTGACTGCTGGCCGCAGATATCTAGGTAATTGCCGACCAGCGTGGCGCTGTAGGAGCGATAGGTCCGTGCCATGGCCTCTACCGAGCGCGCCACCGTTTCACGCCGCAGATGATGTCCGACCTCGGCCGCAGCCGTGACGATCGAGGCCGACGCGTACCAAGCGCCAAGATCGGGACCATTGAACCGCATGCCGCCGGGCGCGACATGGAGAAAGGATGCCATGATGATGCTCGCGTTGGGACGGCCATAAACCCACTGATCGCGAGGCAGGCGATCGATCCGTTCGGCCACCAGGCGGTCGTTCGTCCAACCGGCAAGCTCCATTACGGCAGCCGCGTCGGCGGCTGTCGCCACCGTGTCGAACAGGCCAATGGGGGGAAAGCGCGACGGCACAAGTCGATACGCCGGCCGAGGCGCGGGCCTGTAGTCGGTCACCCGAAGACGATTTCGCTGTCGCTGTAGGGAGCGAAGCCTTCGTCGGCGGCGTTCGGAGCCATGTAGATGCCGCCGCGCGCACTATCGAGGAAACGGCGCACGGTCATCAGCCCGTCCTGGGTGCCGCTCGTCAGCAGATCAATCGGCGGATGGCCGCCGAACACCGGAGCGTCGTGAGGCTGGCGCAGCCAGTCGATGCCTTCATGCTCGTCGGCGAACAGCACGCCCAGCGCCTGATGAATGCCGAACAGTGCCGAGATCCGGGTAAGCACGTCGACATCGAGGGTGATGGTCCCATGTTCGCGCGCCTGCTTGCACCAGCTATGATAGGTCGATCGGGAGGGATAGCCGAGCACCAACCGGCGCTGTTCCTCGTTAAGCCCCCACAGGTCGGCAATCGCGACGAAGGTCCGCATGGCAGGTGCGCTCAGGCGGCGTCGATTGGCCGGCGCGAAGCGGGACAGGTCCAGGCGCGGCGGAAGTTCCGCCGTCTGGCCGCCGCCTTCAATCGCGTTCCTCGCCATTTGCGCCTCCTGAACGGATTTGGATATAGTCCAAATCTGGACATTTCGCAATTGCGCGAGTGCTTGTCGCGAATGGCTGGGGGGAGGGGCGACGGCACGAGCAACCAACGCCCGTGCCGCTCCATCCATCGATCCAGCATGTCGGGCGACACGCGCAGTCGACACAATACCAGAACAGCGCTGAACGGCATCGAGACCGCTAAGCGGGACAGGTTCAGCTCGATCCGAGCAAGGCGTTCTAGTCAGGCGACTCTGCTGTCGTCGGAGAGGTCACATTGTCTGGCCAGCTGGTCCTTGACCGCCAGCTTCAGCTTCTTGAGGCGGGCGATCGTGAGCTCGTCCGGATGAGGACGCGCCATTTCCCTCTGGATCTCGCCGTCAAGGCGGGCATGCTCGCGCCGTAGATAGCTCAAATGATAATCTGACATCTTCATCTCCATGCAAAGTTGAGGATGTGACCGTTCGAGGAACGGTGACACGACATTGGGATGAAATGGCGATCTTTTCAACGGTCGGGCGAGGGTCACCGCGCCCGCATGATGGCCGAGACGTTGAACACCCCTGAATGGCGCGCGGCATGGCGAAGATCGACCGGTCGTCAGTACCGCCTGACTTGGATTCTTCCGGCAGCATGGTTGCGGCTATGGAACGTTATTAACCCAGGTGTATTTTGCTCCATGTTGTCAGCCTTCGTTTGGGACAATCATGAATAGCGTCGAGTCCCTGTTCGCGTCGCATCTTGCCAAGCTTCGACGGCTCGCGACGCTCGACCCGGACGACATGACCGCGCTTCTCTCTCTGCCGCAGCGGACCTCCCGAATCTCTGGGCGCAGCTGCCTCATGCGCGAGGGGGCGCCCGCCGAGGAATGCTGCATCCTCGTCAAGGGTTTCGCCTCCAGGAGCAAGCTGGCGAAGAACGGAGGCCGGCAGATCGTCTCGTTCCACGTTGCGGGCGATCTTCTCGGCTTCGACAGTCTGTTCCTCGAACAAGCTGATCATGATGTTCAGACGGTGACCGATGCGACATTGGTCTGGATCGCTTTGCCTCGCCTCAAGGAACTCGTAGCCCGCCGGCCGGCGATCGCGGCGGCTTTCTGGCGCGACGCGCTGATCGATGCGTCGATCGGGCGCGAATGGGTGCTGAATGTCGGCCGTCGCAACGCCAAGGCGAGAGTTGCGCATCCATGGGACTGAAACCAAGTATGACGGAATGGATCTTACGGCTGATCGAGCAAGGCGGTTACTGGGGCATCTTCTTCCTGATGTTCATCGAGAACGTCTTTCCGCCGATCCCTTCCGAACTGATCATGGGGCTTGGCGGCGTTTCGGTCGCGCGAGGCACGATGGAGTTTTGGCCGCTGCTGGCGGTCGGAACGGTCGGCTCGACGCTTGGAAATTATGCATGGTTCGTGCTGGGGATCGGCTTGGTTACGAACGATTGCGGCCGTTCGTGGAGCGATGGGGTCGGTGGCTGACGGTCGAATGGAAGGACGTGGAAAGGGCGAGCGCCTTCTTCCGCCGCCATGGCCAATGGGTGGTATTCGCCCTGCGCTTCTCGCCTTTCCTGAGAACGATGATTTTTCTGCCGGCGGGGCTCGCCCATATGCGGCACGGGATCTTCCTGCTGTTTACCCTCGCCGGAGCCGCCGTCTGGAATGCGGCGCTGATCCTCGGCGGATCCTGGCTCTCGCGCTATCTCGAGGAAGCGCAGGGCGTCCTCAATATTCTGGTGGCCCTCACCCTGATCGTGGGCGTAGGCGGTTATATCTGGCGCGTTTGCACCTGGAAGAGGCACCGAAACGGAAAGGTCGATTGAGGTGTCGGACCTCCGCCGCATCGGGCGGACGCGCCGACCCGCAGTTGAGCGCTCGACCTAGGGCGTGAAGACGCTGATCGCGGCCGGCAGAACCTTGAACGATACTGGCGTGAAGGTCTTGAGTTCCCCGTCGAGGTTCACCGGGCGGGGCCGTCTCGTCCAGACATCGAAATGATCGCAGCGCGCGCTGCGAACTTCGCGCCAGAGGCTGTGCCGGCCGGCCTTGAAAGCGGGATACATGACAAGAAGCTGCCAGAGGCGTTGCAGCTCCAGCGAATAGAGATCGAGCGCGGCGTCATCGATCCGCGCATCGTGGTGAACGGCGTTTCCGCCGCCATAATAGCGCCCGTTGCCGATGGCGATCTGAAGGGTGCGAACGGGTGCCGGGCGGCGCAGCGCAACGCCGATCTTGAGCAGCGCAAGATCGTGGCTCGGGCTGGCGCCGACCAGCGAGGCGCGGAACTTGCGACCGTCGGCAAGTTGGACCGTCGCCTCCGAGGCGCCCTGGATCACGTGGAAGTTGGTGACGACGTGCCCGGCGCCGTCCCAAATTAAGCCGGACCCTGTGCCGCGCGGGACGGAGAATACATTGCGCGTCCAGGCGTCCTCCACCAGCTGGGATGTCGAGATATAGACGACCGATCCGCGGGCCTTTTCGAACAGGGCTATGGTCGCCTTTTCATCGCCGGCAAGGTCGCCCCGCGCCGTTACAAGCCGGGATGCGGGATCCGCTGGAGCCATCGGCTGCAGGACGCGCCACAACAGGATCAGTGCGGCGGCGCAGGCAGTGACGAGAAGACAGCGGCCGATAAAGCCGAGTTTCGCTGTTTCAGGGCTCATTCCTGAAGACATGTTGCGCCTCGGGGAATTGCGTCAAGTATCTCAGATCCCGATTGTTGCAGGCGAGCTGCCGCGAGGCTCGCGACTTGCGGATGGTGGCGGGGTGAATGGCATGCTCCTGCTATGAGCGAACGTTCCGCGCCGCTCGGACGATCGACGTCCATGATACGCTTGATCGTCGTAACGTCTGTGCCCTGACCTTGACCCCATGGTGAAGCAGCGTTCGCTATCGGCCCACTGCCGCGTACTTGTGAAATCGTGAGGTGTTGGTCAGAGGATCTGCGACGTAGATCTCGGCTTCGAAGACAGAGAAAGGACGATCATGATCGGCAAGATTCTGGGTGCGATTGCGGGCGAACGAGCGGCCAAGCACGTGCGGGGGCTCGGGGGCCCCGGCGGAGCGCTCCTTGGCGCTGGCGCAGCCGCGCTGATACGGCGTCTGGGGCCGCTCGGCCTCGTTGCGGTCGCTGTCGGCGGATATGCGCTGAAGCGGCACCTCGACGCCAAGAACGCCGAACAGCCGGGGGCAGATGGGCAGGACAACGAGATGCCTGCCAATAAAGCCAGTCAGCCCGGTCAAGCGTAAGCTCTATATCGCGCCTCTGGCGGCCCAGAGATCAGGCGCAGCCAGTGACTCCTGTTCCCGGTCCGCGAGAGCGATAACTTTCGTAAAAGCCTCATGCTGCGACAGCCAGACCTTGCCTGAGAGGCCGTCGAGCAGATGCGAGCGCTCGAGCGCGTCCATGACCGGGCCTTTGACTTCCGACAGGTGCAGGCAAACACCGGCGTCGGCAAGACGCCGATTGATCATCTCGAGGCTCTCGAGTGCGGAGGCATCGATGGCGTTGACCGCCGAGCACATCAAGATGAGGTGCCTCACGTCACGTTTTTCGGCGATTTGTTCGAGAATAAACTCCTCCAGCCACCGAGCGTTGAGATAGGTCAGGCTCTCATCGATGCGGATCGTGAGCACCCGGGGGTCTGTGAAAACCCTATGGCGCGCGACATTGCGAAAATGCTCGGTTTCAGGAACGCGGCCGACGATTGCAGCGTGCGGTCGTGACGCCCGCCAGAGATAGAGCGCCAGGCTGAGACCGACGCCGGCGATGATTCCCGCCTCGACTCCAACGGCCAGCGTCAGAAGGATCGTCGCCAGCATCGCTGCGAAATCGGGTTTGGAATAGCGCCAGATCTCGACCGGTTTCCTCAGGTCCACCAGACTGAGAACGGCGACGATGATCGTCGCGGCGAGCGTGGCAATCGGAAGCGCGGCGAGGAGCGGCGTCAGGAAGAGGGCGGCGACGAGAATGCCGGCGGCAGTGTAAACGCCGGCGGCCGGCGTTTGCGCTCCGGCGTCGAAATTGACGACCGAGCGTGCGAAGCCGCCCGTCACCGGATAGCCGCCGGTGAACGCGGCCGCGACATTGGCGGCGCCCAGGCCGATCAGTTCCTGGTCCGGATCGATCTTCTGGCGCCGCTTGGCGGCGAGTGTCTGGGATACAGATACGCTCTCGACGAAGCCAATCACCGAGAGAAGAAGCGCGGGAATAGCGAGCTGCCGCCAGAGCTGCGCGTCGAACAAGGGCAGCGTGAGGGGCGGCAGGCTCTGGGGAATCTGGCCGACCACCCGGACGCCCTTGTCCTCGAGTTCCAGCGCGAGGACGGCGAGCGTTGAAGCCGCGACAGCCGCGATCGGACCGGTCTTGGCGAGAAGATCGGCGACGCGAGGCGCGATGCCGAGGCGGATCAGCAGAGGCTTTGCTCCGCTGCGCACCCAGAACAGGAAAGCGCAGGCGCTGACGCCGATTGCGAGCGTGGGCGGATGGATCGAGGCGAGATCGCTAGCAAGTCCGGCAATAAGCTCGGGCAAGGTGGCGCCCCCGCCGTCGACGCCGAGCAGCGACTTCATCTGACTTGCTGCAATGAGAATGCCGCTCGCGGTGATGAACCCCGAGACGACTGGATGCGAGAGAAGGCTGGCGAGGAACCCCAGTCTGAGAAGGCCCATCGCCAGCAAGATCAGTCCTGATAGCAGCGCAAGTATGAGCGCGGCTGCGATGAAGCGCGGGCTTCCCGGCGCTCCAATCGCGCTGGCGGCGGTCAGCGTCATCAAGGAGATTACGGCGACCGGCCCCACCGCCAGAGTTCGGCTCGTGCCAAAGGCGGCATAGGCGAGGAGGGGCGCGACCGAGGCGTAAAGCCCGATTTCGGGTGGGAGCCCCGCGAGCATTGCATAGGCGAGGCTCTGGGGGATGAGCATGATCGTGACGATCGCCGCCGCGGTCATGTCGCTTGCGAGCGTGGCCCGGTCATAGCCGCGTGCCCAGGCGAGCGCCGGCAGGTAATGCGCAAGCTTCGCCATCACGCGCCGATCGGCTGCGGCCTGACCATCCATTCCCGGCCTTTGAGCATCCCATGCCAGTAGACCGGGGGCAGGATCGTGTCCTTGAGGAGCCAGGAGAGCCGCGAGGGGCGGGTGCCGTCGATCAGCCATCCTGGGAAGCTCGGCAGGAGCTTGCCTCCATAGCCGAACTCGGCGAGCACGATCTTGCCGGCCTCGACCGTCAGGGGACAGCTGCCATAGCCATTATAGGGGGCGTTTGCGGGAGGGGGCGGAATCCTACGCCAAGCTCGCCCAGATAGCCGGCGCGAGATCTTACTTGTTGCTGCCTTCTACGGTCGCGCCAGAAAGGCGACGGCTCAGTTCTATCCGGCGAT
>NZ_NOIW01000032.1:0-53276 GCF_002708645.1 Sphingobium sp. IP1 | reverse complement strand
GACCGCCCTGCTCGAAGGCGGCACTGGCAGCGCCGCCCGCCAAAAGCTGATCGAGAAGCTCATTCGGTATGGCAGGTTCTTTGCGTCGTGACATAGTGGGACTCCTTGTTGCCCATTATGCCCGGCCGCACACGGAAATCCTGACAGTCCCTGCCTCGATAAGGTTCTGCGGCTGTGGAATGTCAACGATGCTGACGACGCGCCCCATGTCAGCGAGCGCCAACGGACTACGCGTCAGCGTATCGCCACCGATCGCGTCGAACACGACGTCGACGCCGCGACTGCCCGTCAGCCGCGTTGCGGCACCGACATAATCCTCTGTGCCATGGTCGATCGCCTCGTCGGCGCCGAGCGACCGCACAAACGCATGGTCTGCGGCACGCGCGGTGGTCAGCACGCGGGCGCCTATCGCCTTGGCAACCTGGATCGCGATCGTTCCCACGCCGCCGGCACCGCCGTGGATGAGAACGGTTTCACCGACAGCAAGGCGCGCACGCGTCACGAACGCTTCCACGACGGTGCCCCCGACCGCTGCAACTGTCGGGGCAGGCAAGGCTGGCTGCTCGCTGATCTGCACCTCCGCAAATGCCGGCTCGGCCAACTTGCGAACCCCGGCAAGCTCACCGGACATCGCCTGGCGCCGCCAAGTGTAGATCGAGCCGCTGCCGACATCATGGCGTTCACAGGCCGCGCGCACGCAGCCCTCCGGCCCGAATGCATCCCGCAGCACGGCCAGCTTCTGCTCTACCGTCCACCGCCGCCGGCCTGACACACGGCTAACGATCTCTATCCGACTACTCATACGACCGCTCGTATGAGCAGTCGCTGCGCCGCTCGCTGAATCCTCAATCTCGTCCGACACCGGCCGCCCCGCTCAAAGAGCGGCAATCATCCCCGCGAATGGGCGCCGTGCAAGGCGGCCGTCAGACCTCGCTTACGGCGTACCATCCACGCTATGCCCTCAATCGCGCGTAACCTTGGCCTGGGAAAAAATCGTCGCCACAATCATCGGACGTGCGAGACAGGACTGCGCCCCTGAACACGAAATAGTCAGACTGGCCGTAAACGCGGTTGGCAGCGCTAGACGCCTGTATAAAGTTCACTCGGGCGGGAAGTTTCCCGCATCAGCTTCATCCATGCAACTGTCGCGTCAGAAAGATAGGCATTACGCCGCCATGCATGACCCATCACCCAGGCCAGCTCCGCTTCGTCGAGGGGTACTGAAACGATACCTTGCAGGTGTTTTTCATCGACGATCTCGCTTGGCAGGAACGCTACTCCGACATTGGTTGAAACCAGTTCGATCATGAAATCGATCTGGCTGCTCGTAACGGCAACGGTCGGCTCGAAGCCTGCTTTACGACTGGCATTGAGGATCATGCCGTGCAGACGGAAGCCGAGGTCGAAGAGGACGAAAGGGACATCGCGCAAATCCGTCAACTTGAGACTGCCGCAGCGGCTGAGGGGATGGACTGACGAAAGTAAGGCAACGATCGGTTTGCTCCGTATCGGCTCCCATTCAAAGTCAGGAGACTGCGGCTCCAGAATGCCGGCGATATCGATGTCACCAGCCCGCAAGTGCTTTTCGAGCTGGTTGCTTCCATGTTCGATCAGACGTAATTCGATTTGTGGATAACGCTCGCGGTAGGTGCATACCACGGGCGCGAATAATTTAATATTGCCAACGGAGGGGATGCCAAGTCGTAAAACGCCCCGTTGCAAGCCTCGTATTTCATCGAGTTCGGCCAGTACGTCGTCGCGATCGGCCAGCAACTTGATCCCGCGGCGATATACCACTTCTCCCGCAGGGGTCATCACGCAGCGGTGCCCGGAACGGTCGAGCAATATTGTTCCCAGCTCATTCTCGAGTTGCTTGACTGCTTTGCTGATCGTGGACTGCGTGGAAGCGAGCGAACGCGCTGCTTGCGAGAAACCGCCGCAACGCACGACTTCAGTGAACGAGCGTAATAGCCGGAACTCCATGGCCATTCGTTACTGGAATATTCACAATTCCGCAAATTCATTTCCTTCATACACAAAAGCGAAATAAAGGACCGCGCATGAATGCGGCACCCAGGTCTAACGACCGCGCTTCCGATTGATAGATATGAATTAGTGCCATTTTGCGCGTATTTCACAATATAGACCGCGTGCAGAATCCAAAAATAAAATGGGATAATATACCAGCGCCGCCGGATTTCTTGTGAAAATCCAGTATAAATATGGAAAGGCAACTAAGTGAACAACCGTCAAATGCCGTTGGACAGATTGGCTGATGTAGATTCGTTGAGCAGCCGTCATGAATGACTACTCTTCACTTCATCGCTTGAACGGCCGCAGCATTTTTCGCGTTCTGTTCTCCGCCCTAACCCTCGCCGTTGGCCTTGTCCTTGCCGCAGGCGGATTGAGGCTGATCACACTTGGAGGGTCATCCTATTATGCCCTGGCAGGTGTGGCATATGTTATTCTCGCGTTTCTTTACCTTAAAAGGCACCCCGCTGCTTTACATCTGACGATCGCCATTTTTGGTGCGACGGTCATCTGGGCCCTTTTCGACACGCCCGAGTTCGGCTTCTGGGCGCTGCTGCCACGTCTGGTGGTTCCCGCCCTGATGTTTGGTCTCGGGCTTTGGGCGAGTGCGACGCTGGAAGCCGTGCCGGCGAAACTGCGCAGTGCCAGCTTCTGGGGTGGTGCAGCAACCGCCGGTGCGCTGATATTGACGCTCATTTCGGCTTTCTTCCCGCACGGCGCCATTTACGAGCCGGGCAATCTGTCCGCACAAACGCCCCTCGCGCTCGACAAGATCGACGCGCCGGGCAACTGGGCGATGTTCGGGCGCAACGCCAACGGGACGCGCTTTGCGCCATTCAACGACATCAATCTCGAAAATGTGAGCGATTTGCAGGTTGCGTGGACCTATCGCACCGGGCGCCGCACGACCGGGCCCGGGATTGGCGTCGACGAGAACACGCCGCTGCAGATCGGCAACATACTCTACTCATGCACGCCTGAAAACATGGTCACGGCGCTCGATGCAGACACCGGCAAGGCGCTGTGGAAATTCGATCCACATGCTCATTCCGCCGAACACGTCACATGCCGGGGTGTTGGCTATTACGACGTCGACGCCGATACCCGCTTGACGCCCTCGCAGAAAGCTGCGCTCCCCGACGGTATATGCAGGCAGCGGCTGCTCATCTCCACGGTCGATGCACGTCTGATCGCCATCGATGCGGCCACCGGCAAGCCTTGCGCCGATTTCGGCAAGGGGGGCACAGTCGACCTGGCCCCAGGCATGGGCCCGGTCGAGCGGGGCAAGCGCTATCATCCGACATCGGTTCCGGTGCTGATGGGGCATGTCGCCGTTGTCGGTGGCTGGGTCCGTGACATCGTCCACGGCGAACCCTCGGGCGCGGTGCGCGCCTATGATGCCCTGACCGGCAAGCTGGCCTGGGTCTGGGACGTGGGTAGTCCCGACAATGCTGTCGCCGCGCAGCAGAATCCGCAATTCTCTCTCGAAACCCCCAATGTCTGGACGGTCCCGACTTACGACCGTGACCTCAACCTCGTCTACCTCCCCACCGGGGCTGGTCCGCCCGATTATTGGGGGGGTGACCGCAACCAGGCCAAGGAAAAGTTCGGCGCCGCCATTGTCGCGGTCGACGCCTCGACCGGTCGGACACGGTGGGTCTATCAGACCGTACACCACGACGTGTGGGACTATGACGTGCCCTCACAACCCGTTCTCTATGATATGACGAACGACAAGGGCCTGAAGGTTCCCGCGCTCATCCAAACCACCAAGACGGGCAATATCTTCGTTCTCGACCGTCGGACCGGCAAGCCGGTTACTCGCGTCGTCGAACGGGCCGTCACCAACAATCCGGCTGCCGAAGGCGATCGGCTATCGCCGACACAGCCATTTTCGGTAGGCATGCCAATCATTGGCAATGATCGCCTGAGCGAACGCAAGATGTGGGGCGTCAGCACCTTCGACCAGCTGTACTGCCGCATCATGTTCAAGGACTCGGTTTATACCGGTGCCTTCACGCCTCCGGGTGAGAAACCCTATATCGAATATCCGAGCCTGCTCGGCGGTATGAACTGGGGCGGTGTCTCGATCGACGAAACGCGGGACCTGATGTTTGTGAACGACATGCGCGTGCCGCTACGCATGATGCTGGTCAACGAGAAAAACGCCGGCAAGTACAAGATCTCGATGGACGAAGTTCCCGGCTTCATGGGCACGCTTCGTCCGCAGGTCGCTGGACCCTATCGCGGAGTCCGGATCGACGTTCTCCAGTCGCCGCTGGCCGTACCTTGCAATACGCCTCCCTTCGGCACGATGACCGCGATCGACCTCAAGACCAAGAAAATCGTCTGGCAGGTACCGCTTGGCACGGTGCGCGATACTGGGCCGATGGGTATCAAAACCCACCTGCCGATCCCGCTTGGCATGCCTACTTTGGGTGGACCGACCGCAACGGCCTCTGGTCTGGTTTTCTTTGCCGGGACCCAGGACAATTACCTGCGCGCGCTGGATTCGCTCACGGGCAAAGAAGTGTGGAAGGCCCGGCTGCCCGCCGGTGCCCCGGCCGCTCCTTTGATCTACCGCTCGCCGCGTACCGGACGTCAGTATGTCGTGATCTCGGTAGGCGGTATGAGCCACGCGGCTGACGTAGGCGACTATATCATTGCCTACGCCCTCCCACAAAAAGGCTTGGCTGCCCGCTAGGGATGACATCGCCACGTCGGAGCGGCCTTTCGGCTTTACCCCGAACAGCCGCTCCGGCCTCTTATTTGATCGCGGATTCCTGGCGCTTCTATGGATCGACCCGGCCTGGAGAAACGCGCCTAGCTGGTCAGGGCTTCATAATGCAAAAATTTCCCCGGCCGTTTTCGCACAGTCGCGCTTCTTTGCCGATGCTGACAACTTTGTCTGCAACCTTGATCTCCTGCGCCAGCCCAGTGATGGCCCATTCCGAAGACAGCGTTCTTCAAGCCAGCGGTTCTCAGGACGGTGCCCCCCTTGAACGGGAGATCGTATCGCCGCTGACGTCGTCCAAGTTTTTGTCCGCAGCGTCGCCCCATGAAACGGCGTCCGTTGTCACCGCCGTGTCGGTGGGGGCAAATGCAGCACCCACGCCATCAGATGATGACGATGCTGAGGGTGATCATGACACTCCTGCCACCGATACGGCCCCTCTCATGCCCGACACCGCAGAAGGCCTTCGCCGCAATATTGGCGGCAGCAGCCTGCGTCCTCTGACTGACAGTGAGGCTATATCCTGGCTGTTGCCATCCGAACTCGACTCGCTGCGCCGTACCGACATTCCCGATGCCTATTATGTGCCGACCACTGTGGGCGGCCATCTGATCACGCCGCTCGATCGGTTCCGTGCCAGCCTGAAGCAGAAGGGATTGACATTCTCCCTCTCCTATAAGGCGGAAGCGATGGACAACCTTGATGGCGGCGTGGAACGCGGCGCAGACTATGTTCACGAACTCACCCTGCAAATGCATTTCGATCTCGACAAGCTGGTCGGGCTGCGAGGCTGGACGCTGCACGCCTTGGTAATGAACCGAGTGGGGCACCAGGTGTCGACCGATCGACTGGGCGAGCGTTATATCAACTTGATGGAAGTGTATGGACTAACGGGAGGCGTCGCCGCTCATCTTGTCGACTTCTACCTGCAAAAAACCATGTTAGACGGGCGCCTTGATGTGGCGGTGGGACGCATGTCGCTGACCCACGTGTTTGCGACATCGCCGCTACTATGTTCGTTCATGGTGACGTGCTCGGCGCCGGTTATACTCAAGCGGGCACCCGGGTTCGCCGTTTATCCCAAGGCTACGATGGGTGGGCGTGTACGCTTGCGCCCCACGCGTGATACCAGCGTACAGTTGGGTGTTTATCAGGTCACGCCGCTGGCGAGCAATCCATCGGGCTGGGCCTGGGGCAGCGAGCGAACCACCGGGGTCATGCTGCCGATTGAATTCACGTGGCAGCCGTTTCTCACCGACAAAAAGCTACCGGGCCATTATGTGTTCGGCTATGCCCGCGACACCTCACGTTATGCCGACCTGATGACAACCGGCGCAGCCAACGCGATTAAGCGGGATAGTACGCCGCCTAGCGCACCGATGAATATGTACTGGTTCGAAGGTGATCAGATGATCTACCGCAAGGGCGGATCGGACCAGATGTCGGGTGGTTACCTGATGTTCGGCTATGTCCACAACACCCCGCGCGTGGCGGCGTTGTCAGACCAATATTATGCGGGCTTTTCATTCAACGGGGTGGTCCCGCATCGCGATACCGATCGTTTTGGCGTGCTATGGTCGTGGTATCATGTCAGCGACCGATTGCGCCTCAACCAGATGTACTTGATCGATAGCGGTCAGTCGCTTGGGGCTTCGGTGCTGGCACCGCAGACCAGCTCTCACGTGATCGAGGCTTATTATAGCATTGATGTCATGCCCGGCCTTCAGCTTCAGCCCGAATTTGACTATATGATCCGTCCGGGTGAAACCACCAAGACCTCGGACGCGACGCTACTAGGCATGAAGATCATCGCAAATTTCTGAAAACTACCATCAACTGCTTGCTTCTAACGTTCGGTGCCCCGCCCAATCGCGGCGATGATCTGGCCCTTAAGCCAGTTGGATGCAGCGAGTCGAAACGAGTCCGGATGCCAGCATACCCTATTGGGTATGTACGATCTATTTGCATGTGCCACGCGGAGAATGTCTCTGGACGGGCGCTAGGCGCCGAGGAAGAACGATGACGATGGACAGGACCATGGCATCATGGGCGATGGGGTGGGTATCCCGACGCACCGCACCGACCACCGTCAGACTAGCTGCGCGATGGCTGGAACTACGCTCCATTGGGCTGGCGCCGGAACATTTCAGCCTTGCGGAGGGGTTCCGCGCCGCGCTGGCTGTCGGCGTACCGCTGGCGATCGCGGTTTCCTTCGGGCGGGCGGCGCTAGGCTGGGCGGTGTTCGCCGCCTTCTGGACCTGCCTATGCGACGCGCCTGGCCCGGACCGGCTGCGACGCCGTCTGCTCCTGCTGTTCGTCGTGTGTGGGACGCTGGTCACGCTCGCCGGAGCCTGGGGGGCGTCGGCAGGTGCTATGGCCGGCATGATAATCGGGCCGGCGCTGGTGTTCCTGTCGATTGTCGGAGGATCGCGCGTTGCCTGGAGCGGGCCGCTCGGCACTCTGCTGGCGGTTGTTGGGGTCGTCGCCGTCGGCTTTCCGCGCCCCTTGGATAATGCCCTTTTTCAGGCGGGCGCCTTCAGCGCGGGATCGGCCTGGGCCTATCTCCTGATAAATGCGCTGTGGCGGCTCGACCCTGCGGCTCCGCTGCGCCAGCTCGCCGATGCCGTCACCGCGCGGCTGCTGGACATGAGCGGCGATCTGGCGACGATCGGGGATAGCCGCCATCGCGACGAGCAATGGCACAGCGAGCATGCCGCACATCGCCGCGCCGTGCGCCTGTCGATCGAGCGGCTGCGCGGGTTGATCGCCCCTTACGCCCGCGATCCTGGTGTAACCGCGCCGCTTCTTCGCCTCCTTGACACGGCGGAAACCATATTCGGGGCATTGATCGCGCTCGACCAGGCGTTCATCGACCATATCGGCCCCGCCCCCCAGCGCGTTGCAACTGCGCGGGCGGTACGGGTGGCGCTGCTCGCCTGGCGATCGTCGATGCGCGCGGGGGAAGCCGGCCGGAAAACGAGACACCGCGCCGTCAAGCGGTTGCGGCGAACCGAAGGGCGTCTCTCGGACAACCTGTGCATCGGGTGCGTGCGCGCGATCGCGCAGGCGCTGGACGCTTTCGACGCCCACCCTACCGACCTGCCCATCATCACCAGGACCGCCGACCTGGCAACGGCCCCGGCGACCGGGTGGCGGCAGGCTTGCCGGCAGGCGCTACGCCAGTCCGCCGGGCTGATGGCGGTCTATTACACAGCGATCGTCTTTCGGCTGGGCTATCCTTATTGGGCGGCGATGGCGGTGGTGGTCGTATTGCAGGGCGGCGCACGCGTGACATGGACGCGCTGTCTGGAACGCATTCTCGGAAGTCTGCTGGGCGGGTGCATCGCGCTACTGGTGTTGCATGTCGCCACCGCGCCGGCAGTTTTGGCCGGCTTGGCGATCGGGCTGGCGGGAACGGCGGTGTCGCTGCGGTCGGTGAACTACACCGTGTTCGTGGCGTTCCTCACCATGCTGTTCATTCTGGTCACCGAACTGCTTCAGCCCGGTGCCGGGATCGCCTCCGCCAGGATGCTCGATAACGTCATCGGCAGCATCGCCGCGCTGCTCGCCGTGCTGCTGCTCTGGCCCGATTTTGGCGCCTCCCCCACCGAGCGCATCCGGTCCGGCATCGCGGCCAACCACGCCTATGTCGCGGCGGTCGAGGCCGCCCGCCCGATAGGAGAGATCGAGGCGGCGCGGCGCGCGGCCGGCCTGGCCAGCACGGAGGCCGAGGTCGCGCTGCACGACTTGGGCACAACGGTACGCCGCTTCCACGTGTCGTCGGAAGATCGCGCGTCGATAGCTGCACTGCGCCGCTTGGCAGGCGACGCGGCGATCGCCTGGCACCGGCGCCTCGCCGCAGCGAAGGCGCCACCGGAGGAATCCTGCTAAAGCACTTTGGTCAGACCAAGTCATTGCAAATTCTCGCGGACACCTTGACTCGCGCTGACCACTCACCCACGGAGAGGAAGAGAAACCGGGAGCTTGGTAGGACCATTGGTGCAGACAGCCACAACTTGGAGCCAGACTTATGATCCCTTGGGCAACCTCTGGCTGTCCGGCTTGGTCGCGGCGATACCGATCCTTTTCTTTTTCGCCGCGCTGACCGTGCTGAAGCTGAAGGGGCACGTCGCAGGCACGATCACCCTGTTGCTGGCTATGGCAGTGGCGGTCACGGTTTTCGGGATGCCGGCCGGCATGGCGCTCGCGGCCGCGATCTACGGCTTCTGCTATGGCCTGTGGCCCATCGCCTGGATCATCGTCGGCGCGGTCTTTCTTTATAAGGTGTCCGTGGAAACGGGCCAGTTCGCGATCATCCGGCGGTCGATCCTGGCCATCACCCAGGATCAGCGGTTGCAGCTGCTGCTGGTCGGCTTCGCCTTCGGCGCTTTCCTGGAAGGGGCGGCGGGATTCGGCGCCCCGATCGCGATCACCGCAGCGCTGCTTGTCGGCCTGGGGTTCAAGCCGCTTCACGCCGCGGGCCTGTGCCTGATCGCCAATGCCGCGCCGGTCGCCTATGGCGCGATGGGCATCCCGATCATCGTCGCCGGCGAGGTGACGGGGATCGGGCCGTTCGCGATCGGACAGATGGCGGGCCGTCAGCTGCCCCTGCTGGCGCTACTGATCCCGTTCTGGCTGGTTTTCGTCATGGACGGCATGCGCGGTGTGCGGGAGACATGGCCGGCCGTGCTGGTGGCAGGCGGATCGTTCGCGACCGTCCAGTCCCTGACCGCCAACCATGTCGGACCGGAACTGCCCGACATTCTCGCCGGCCTGGCGACCCTGATCTGTCTGCCGCTATTCCTGCGGTTCTGGAAACCCGCCCGCGTCTTCCGCTTTGAGGACGCCGGCGAAGCGGGAATGGCGCTACCCGCCCAAGACGCCGCGCCTGTGACGCGCGGTCAGGTGGTGCGCGCCTGGTCTCCCTTTCTGATCCTCACCGCCTTTGTGACCCTGTGGAGCATCGCACCGTTCAAGCGGCTCTTCGCGCCCGATGGCCCGTTGTCCTCGATGGTGGCGCATGTCAGCGTCCCGCTGCTCGACGGGCGGGTGCTGAAAGGACCGCCGATCGCCGCGCAGGCAACGCCGTTTCCGGCCGATTACAAGTTCGATTGGTTCTCCGGGACGGGCACTGCGATCTTCATCGCCGCGCTTGTCACATTGCTGGTGCTCGGCCTGCGCCCGCGCCGGGCTCTCGTCACCTTCGCCGCGACCGTCAGGGGCCTGCTGGTCCCGATCTACTCGATCGGCACCGTGCTGGCCTTCGCCTTTGTCGCCAACTATTCCGGGCTGTCCGCGACGCTGGCGCTGCCGCTGGCGCAGACGGGCCGCGCCTTTACCTTCTTTTCGCCGTTCCTTGGCTGGCTTGGCGTTTTCCTGACCGGCTCGGACACCTCGGCCAACGCGCTGTTCGGCGCGTTGCAGGCGACCACGGCGCGCCAGATCGGGATCAGCGACGTGCTGCTGGTCTCAGTCAACACCACTGGCGGGGGCACGGGCAAGATGATCTCGCCCCAGTCGATTGCGATCGCCTGCGGCGCGGTGGGGCTGGTGGGACGCGAATCGGCATTGTTCCGCTTCACAGTAAAGCACAGCCTGTTGTTCGCCGCGCTGATCGGCGTCCTGACCACCGTGCAGGCCTATATGCTGCCCTGGATGATCCCATGACGACGGTGCCCCCTGCCTCCTCGGCCCCCGGTCCCGCTTCCTCCAATCGCGTAGTCGACCGCGCCGTGGCGGCGATCGAGGCAATCATCGCGGAGCGTGGCCTGACCCCTGGCGCGCGCCTGCCCTCGGAACGCGCCATGGTGGCGATGATCGGCACGTCGCGCGGCAGCCTGCGCGAGGCGATCGGGCGGCTGAGCGCGGCGGGTCGTCTATCGGTCGGGCCGCGCGGCACCACCATCGCCGCTCCGCTGGCGGCGCGATGGGCGGAAGGCACTATCGCCGCACCGCTGGGCGCGCGGATCGCGGCCGATCCCGGCTATGGCCGCGATGTGCTGGAGGTGCGGCAGGGCCTGGAGCGGCAGGCCGCCTTTCACGCCGCGCGGCGCGCGCTGCCTGCGGATCGCGACCATATCCGCCGCTGCTTCGACGCGATGATAGATAGCCATGGATCGGGCGATGCGGGCGACGAGGCCCAGGCGGACGCCGCCTTTCACCTCGCCATAGCGCGCGCATCGCACAATGCGGTGCTCCATTCGGTAATGTCGAGCATGTTTGGGCTGCTGCGATCGAGCATCTCGGATAGCCTGGAAAAGCTCTACACCGTGCCTCGCACCTTTGAGCAGCTATCAGACCAGCATCGCCGGCTGATGGAGACGATCCTCGCTGGCGACGCGGAGGCGGCGCGCGATGCTTCCGACGCGCATATCCAGTTCGTGGAGACAACCATCCGTGGGATCGACGAGGAACGTGCACGCCAGGTGCGCGCGGCCGCGCTCCACGCCCCTTCTATTCCCCAAGACAGGCAAAAGAGCAGATCGTGATCATTTCCGCCCCCACCGACTATCGCGAGGCGGCGCGGCGCCGCCTGCCGCCCTTCCTGTTCCATTACATCGACGGGGGCGCCAATGCGGAGCATACGCTGCGGCGCAACGTCACCGACCTTGCCAATGTTGCGCTGCGCCAGCGCGTGCTGCGCGACGTGGCCGACCTTAGCCTCGAAACCGAACTGTTCGGTAGCCGGCTCGCTATGCCTGTCGCACTGGCGCCGGTAGGGCTGACGGGCATGTACGCGCGGCGAGGCGAGGTGCAGGCCGCGCGCGCGGCCGCCGCTGCGGGAGTACCCTTCACTCTGTCTACCGTCTCCGTCTGCGCCATCGACGAAGTGCAGCGCGCCTCCTCCGCGCCCATCTGGTTCCAGCTCTACGTGCTGAAAGATCGCGGCTTCATGCGCGACGCGCTGGAACGGGCGCAGGCCGCAGGGGTGACGACGCTCGTGTTCACCGTCGACATGCCGGTGCCGGGCTCGCGCTATCGCGATCGTCATTCAGGCATGTCGGGACCCGGCGCGCCCCTGCGCCGCGTCGCACAGGCGATCACGCATCCCCATTGGGCGTGGGACGTCGGGCTGCGCGGCCGGCCGCACGACCTGGGCAACATCTCCACTTATCGCGGGATGCCGACCAAGCTGGAGGATTATATTGGTTGGCTCGGAAACAATTTCGATCCATCGATCGCGTGGCAAGACCTGCAATGGATCCGTGATTTCTGGAAGGGGTCGATGGTCATCAAGGGCATCCTCGATCCCGACGATGCGCGCGACGCGGTGCGGTTCGGCGCGGACGGGATCGTCGTGTCCAACCATGGTGGACGCCAGTTGGACGGCGTGCTGTCCAGTACCCGCGCGCTGCCCGAGATCGCCGAGGCCGTGGGGGGCCAGATCAAGGTGCTTGCCGATTCGGGCATCAGGTCAGGTTTGGACGTAGTGCGGATGCTGGCACTGGGCGCCGATGCGGTGCTACTCGGCCGGGCCTTCATTTATGCCCTGGCTGCGGCGGGGGAAGCAGGGGTCGCCAACCTCCTGGCCCTGTTCGCCAGCGAGATGCGCGTGGCCATGGCGCTGACCGGTGCGCGATCGGTCGGCGAACTCGACCGTGGGGCGCTGGTCGCATGAGCGGAAACGGCAAGAGCCCGGCGCTGGTCGCGGCACTCGAAACGATCGTCGGTAGCGCGTACGTTCTCATCGATCCCCTTGAAACGCAGCGGCGCCGCGACGGCATTGCGCCTTGGCAACGGTCCGATTGCCGCGGCGGGCGAGCCGACCGACTGCGGTGGATTGGTAGTATTGGCGGTGCGGCGTAAAATAGCGTCGGCCACATAGACATCGCTTGAACCGAAGGGATCGATCTTGTCCAAATCTTCTCGTCCGACGTCATCCCGCGTCGCGATTATCGGTAGCGGAAACGTCGGCGCTACCGCCGCGTACGCGTTGATGCTGCGTGGCTTGTTCACCGAGATCGTGCTGATCGACGCGAGTAAAGAGCGAGCGATGGCAGAGGCAGCCGACATTGGCGATGCCAATGCCATTGCACGACCGACCCGCATTTGGGCAGGCGAATATGCCGATGTAGCGAAGGCGGATATTCTGGTCTTGACAGCGGGAGCCGCGACTCATGGCGACGAAACCCGTACGTCCATCGCGGGCAAAAGCGCCGAGATTGTGCGTGCCTGCATCGATGAGGTGAAAGCGGTCGGGTTCGACGGAGTGATCGTCGTCGCCTCCAACCCGGCGGATGCGATGGCACAAGTAGCGCAGCAGGCGTCCGGTCTCCCACCCGAACGTGTGATCGGCACCGGCACCCTCCTTGACAGCAATAGATTCCGGCAGCGAATCGCGGAAGAGCTCGGCATCGCTCCCGCTACTGTTGAAGCATTGGTCTTAGGGGAGCATGGCGATAGCGAGGTCGCCGCCTTTTCTACCGTGCGCATCGGTGGGGTAGCGCTCGATGCTTTTCTTGATGGGCGTATGATCGACCGAGCCGCAATAGCGCGCGACGTGATGCGTGCCGGTTACACAATCAACCATGGCAAGGGCTTTACCTCCTATGGCGTAGCTACTGCGATCGTGCGCATCTGCGAGGCGGTCCACCGCGATGAACGTGTGGTGCTGCCCATCTCCGCACGACTAACCGGAGCGTTCGGTCTGAACGACCTCTACCTGAGCCTACCATGCCTTATCGGCGCACAAGGTGTGCTGCGCGTGCTGGAACCCGATCTCCGGCCTGATGAGCGCTTGGCGCTGCTCGCGTCCGCAGAGGTGTTGCGCAGCACCCTTGACTCGATCGCTTGAGATGCTCCCGCAATAGCAAAGGTCGTAGCTTCCTTCCTTGGGCGTAGCCTCTCGTCCAAGAGCAGCAGCCCACCGGCCGAATGGCAGTCCGAGTACCATCGTATCGAGATGGCTAGTCGCGTAAATCAGCGGCGGCTACTTGCGCTTTCAGTTCTGGACACGCGCGACCGGAGACTCCCTCGGTAACAGCATGGGTCATAAAATGCTTTCCGATAAACGCCGCCAGCAGCAATCCAAAAGTCGGCCCTTTGCACCATTCGACTGTCGACACCCTGCGCTGGAAGGCGCGATCGGACAATTCCTGCCCAATCATGAATGTTGAACATAGCTGCTACTGTCCGGTCGGCCCGGCACATGACGGATCGGATATGCGCGCATGTCCACCGCCGACCAGGACCTCGCTCGCCAGCTCGATGTGCTGCGCGCGGATGGACGCGAGTAGCTCTATTGGGACCAGGCATACGGCAATCACGCGGATCGGCCTGAACTGGCGAGCCCAATCCGCTGTCGCTTACTGTCCCCGGTTGGCGCTAGCGGCGCTATTCCCACCGGAGCACATCAAAACGGTTAGAATTGGGTCTTTGCTGCATGGGGGCGGTGATACCCGTTTGTTCGCGTGAGAACGCTTAACAGGTTGCGGAAAAAGGCTTGGCAGAGCCGGCCATTGGCCCCGTTTTCGCGGTTTTCTAGCCCACGGCGTCAGTCATTCCGGGAGGTAACTTCCCGAAGCCGGTCGTTTTTGACCGGCCTCGGGCGTTGTGAGGCGCAGGCCTAGGTGGCGGCTAGCAGTTTCGGCAGTCTGATGAGGTTATAGGCGGCAGCGGTGAGCGTGAAGGACCATCCGACGCGATGTTGCCCACGGTGTCGGGTTTTTCGCATCGTGCCGCAGGTTTTTGCCCATCCGAACACTTCCTCGATCCGCTTGCGGATTTTCTGGGAGAGGCCGTAGCCGGGATGGCGTGTCGTACGCCCGTCGATTGCCGAGCGCCGGTTGCTGTTGTTCTGAGCCACATGCGGGGTGACGTCCATCTCGCGCAATGCTTCGACGAAGGCGGCGGTGTCGTAGTTCTTGTCCGCGCCCAGCGTGATCCGATGGCGCCCTTCCATCCGGCCCAGCATGGTCAGTGCGGCATCGCGTTCGGCGGTGCCGGTCGCTTGGGTGAGGATCGCATCGACGACGAGGCCATTGCGGTTCTCCATGAGAACATGGGCCATATGGCACAACCTGGCTGCCTGGCCCCGCGCTTTCTTGAACAGGCGGGCATCGGGGTCAGTGGTTGATGCATGGGTCGCATTGCTGCGCTTCTCGCCCCGGAAATCGCGTCCGGCATTGCTCGGCGCTGTTTTCTGCTCGCCATGGCCGGAGACTGAACCACCGTCATCGTCATTCCCGGGGCCGCCTTCATCCTTGGGCCTGAAGCTCTTCACGCTGGCCCAGGCTTCGATCAACGTGCCGTCCACCGAGAAATGATCGTCGGACAGAAGAGCCTGCACGCGTGCCTGGTTGATGATGGCGGACAGGAACTTGGCGGCAACGTCCCCGGGCAGCAGCCTCTCACGGTTCTTGGTGAAGACCGTGACATCCCAGATCGGCGCATCCATCGCCAGGCCAACGAACCAGCGGAAGAGCAGGTTGTAATCCATCTGCTCCATGAGTTGGCGCTCCGAGCGGATCGTATAGAAAGCTTGCAGGAGCAATGCGCGCAGCAGCTTCTCGGGCGGGATCGATGGCCTGCCAATGCGCGAATACATCGCATCGAAATCAGCCGACATCACCTCGAGAGCTTCGTCGACGATCGCGCGGATCGCCCGAAGTGGGTGGTTGGCCGGAACCCGAGCTTCGCAGCTCACGTAGGAAAACAACCCTTCGCTCCGGTAATCGCCGCCCCGCATCTCAAATCCTTCAACCTCAGTTGAAGGCGTCTGAATCACCTCAAGCGGCTCAAGGAAAGAGCCTTTTTCCGC
This sequence comes from Sphingobium sp. IP1, assembly GCF_002708645.1. Classification (NCBI taxonomy): domain Bacteria; kingdom Pseudomonadati; phylum Pseudomonadota; class Alphaproteobacteria; order Sphingomonadales; family Sphingobiaceae; genus Sphingobium; species Sphingobium sp. IP1. Next base: position 37,752 of record NZ_NOIW01000032.1, on the reverse strand, counting down.
AACCTGTTATATGGTCACGAACTTGCTTCCCTATTTGCTGTTCATTCCGGTGGTGCTCGTGGTCACCCTGGTCATGGCGCGCGCGACGGGCCTGTTTTCCGTCTGGTTTTCTGCTTTCCTTGCGGGGCTCACTATCGCTGATGTCTCGCAGCCCGGTTGGTTGACCGTCACGCAGTGGGCAGCAACGCTCCTCTATGCCGTCGTAATGACCGCAGTGACCCTGGTCGCTTCAGAGCTACGCGCAGCCTTACAACGGTCCAGGGTTCTCACAGCAGAACTGACTGAGGCAAACCAACGGCTATCCGAGCATGAGGATCAGCTCCGTCTCGTAAATCAGGAACTTGCTCACCGCCTTAAAAACCAGCTGGCCGTCGTTCAGACCGTTGCCAGCCAGACTTTGAGGCAATCGAGCAGCATGGGTGCCGCAAGCGAGGCTCTCAGCTTTCGGCTCGCTGCCTTGGCCCAGGCTACCGATACACTGACCGCCGCTGAATGGCGCGGCGCTGATTTGAAAGATCTGGCTGCGACAGTGCTGGGAAGCAATGGAGGTCTTTCGGAGCGTATCCATATTTCCGGTCCCGCTGTCCATTTCGATGCCCAAGTCTCACTGGGCTTCACGCTAACGCTGCATGAGCTCATGACGAATGCGACCAAATACGGTGCGCTATCGAACGATAGCGGTCACGTAGAGCTCCATTGGTCGCTAAAACCGGGCAATTCCAGAAAGGTGCCCATAAGCCGGGTAGTGCCGCCCCGGGCGGCTCGCGCGAAGATGTCGCGATGCCCAACCGTGTGACGATGCGGAATGATGAGTTCAACATTTTGCCCGAGAGCTTCCTCGACGCTCCAACCGAACAATTTTTCCGCGGCGGCATTCCAGTAAACGAGATTGCCGTCACGATCGGCAGCCAGCACCGCATCCGAGGTTGCCTCAACGACCTTTGCGGCGATTTCGCCCATTTGACGAAATTGACAGGTCTCGATCAGCTCTGTTGCAAGTCGCGCCAGATCGCGCAAGACATTGCGTTCGTTTGCCGTCAGCCCGTCGCGCGGCTCTGGATCGAACACACACAATGTGCCAAGGCATTGACCGGATGCCAGGATCAGCGGCAACCCAGCATAGAAGCGGATCCCCTGGGGCACGGTCACCAAGGGATTTTGCGCAAACCTCTCGTCCTGCGAGGCGTCACAGACCACAAATGGCTCGCCGGATGCTAGAGGGTAGTTGCAGAACGCCACCTCCTGCGTCGTCTCGCTGAACGGTATGCCGTGCCGCGACTTGAACCACTGCCGCCTGTCATCAAGAAGGCTGATGGCCGCGCTGCGAACGCCCAATGCAGTCGCCGCAAGCCGGGTCAGTTCATCAAACTCACGCTCCGGGGAAGAATCCATCAGCCCCGATTGCTCCAGCGCCTTCAACCGGGCTAATTCGTCCGCGCGCAGAGAGGTGTGTTTCATGGCCTGAGTATAGGCAGGACAGGGTTAATAATTGGCCACCAGCCAGGCAAAGGCTTGGATCGCTTGCAGCCGATCAAGCGAACAGTGTCGTCTCCCCGAACAATTTGCCAGTGCCTTTAGCTTGGCGCTTCGCTTCGTAAAGCGCGATGTCCGCCCTGCGAAGTGCATCATGGGAACTTGCATCGCCAGGCTCGAGAAATGCCGCCCCGATGGTTGCCGATACAGATCGCTCTTGGCCGTCACGCTCTATGGTGTGGCGCAGGGCATGCAGCGTCTCGGTAATATAGGCCTCCGCCCGCGCGCAGTCACGGGGGCGGGTGAGCAGTATCACGAATTCGTCCCCGCCAAGGCGCGCTGCGAAAATACCGTTATTTGCCTTTTGGCGTAGCCTATCTGCCATCACCCGCAGCACTTCGTCGCCTGCGGCATGACCGAAGGTATCGTTGACCGCCTTGAAGCCATCTAGATCGAGGAGCAGTATGAGGGCCGGCGCCCCGTGATCCTGCGTTCGGGCCAGGACATGGGCAAGTTCCTGCTCGAAACAGGCCCGATTGGGCAGTCCTGTCAAGGCATCGGTATCGGCCGTTTGGCGAAGGAACAACTCGCGCTCGTGACGATCGGTGATGTCCTGAAACACGCCGATCAGTGCGACAGGCCGACCATCAAGTACAATCGGTTCACCGATGCTGCGAACGCGCCGCATGCGGCCGTCTGCGGTGATAAAGTCGCTTTCAAAGTCAAAAGATTCCCCCAGTGTCGCTCCGCGCTCTAGAAGCTTGGCCACCTCTTCCCGGCGTTCTGGCGGATAGAAGCTCAGAGCCTCATCGACGGACGGCATCTTGCCGCTCGGCAAGCCATGAATGACGTAGACCTGATCGGACCAATGGACACTGTTGTCCGCAAGATCGAGGCGCCAGGAACCGATCTGCGCCATACGTTCGGCTTGACGAAGCTGCAGATGCTGTCGTTCGAGCACCTCGGCCTGTGCGTGAGCCTCTCTGCTCAAGGCTATGGCTTCCGAGGCAGCCGTTCTGCACGCGATGAGGGAACTGACCATCGCCGCACTGGCGACCAGAAGCGCCCTCGAACGCTCATCGAGAGTGCGGGGCTTGGTGTCGATAATGCACGCTGTGCCGATACCTGATATATCCTTGCCAGGCTTTGGGTTGATCCATGGACGCAGCGGAACCCCAGCGTAGAAGCGAATGTAGGGCGGCCCGGTGACAAGTGGATTATCGACGAAGCGCGGATCTTTGGCGGCATCCTCAACAACGAGAATCTCAGAGACATGGATAGCATGCGCACAGAAGGCCATGTCCCGCGGGGTCTGGTCGACTTCAATCCCGCACTTGGCCTTGAACCACTGCCGGCTCTCATCGATCATTGACACTAGCGCGATGGGCGCATCGAACGCATTTCTCAGCAGCTCGACAGCGGTATTGAAGTCCTGCTCCGGAGCGGAATCCAGAATAGCGAACTCGTGAAGGCGTTCAAGGCGAACGATCTCGCGAGCAATATGGGCTTGCGGCGTGGGCATCGTTTACGATGTCGCTACAAGGTCGGTATTGAGAACTTCATCGCAGGGGGAAGGCGTAGGGCGACCGATGAGATATCCTTGCACCTGGTGGCATCCCAAATCCTCCATCAAATGAAATTGCGCCATCGTCTCCACTCCTTCCGCGACCGTAGCAACGCCCAGCCTGTTCCCCAGATCAATCACGGCCGCAACGATTGATGCACAATCGGCTCTGTCCAGCGCGTCACGCACGAAACTGCCATCTATCTTGATTTTATCGAAAGGAAAGAGGCGAAGATGCGCCAGTGAGGAATAGCCGGTACCGAAGTCGTCCAGCGAAATCCGGACACCAATCGCCCTGATCTGTTGCAGTTCGGCAATCGAGGCTGCCTCGTTTTTCAGCAAAGCGGTTTCGGTGATTTCCAGCTCTAGCCGGGTCGGTGGTAAGCCGGAATGCTCCAGGGCCGAGCACACCAAGGGGAACAATTCCGACCGCCCCATCTGTGATGCGGAGATATTGACGGCAACCGTCTCGTTGTCGCTCCACGTCATTGCCTCACGGCATGCCCCGTGAATGACATAGTGACCCAGTTTAAGGATCAGATCGCTTTGCTCAGCGACCGCAACGAAAGTGGAGGGAGACACCCAGCCCAGATCTTCGTGGTACCATCGCGCCAGTGCTTCTCTGGAAACGACCTTGCGTAGCTGCATGTCGATGATGGGCTGGTAGAATATGCTCAGCCCTATTCCCGACAAAAGAGCGATGCGAAGTTCGCCTTCCAACTGTTTGGCAGCGATAAACTCATCCTGCATTTCCGCAGAGAAATAGCGCACGCAGCCCTTCCCGGCACCTTTGGCGACGTACAGCGCCATGTCGGCGCGAACCATGACATCTTCTGCGGATGTCGCGTGCTTCGGGAAGAGTGCTACGCCGATTGATGCTCCAATCTGGGCAAGACGCTTACGTTCCAAGGCAATGGGTTCTGAGAGGCTCGCAAGAATGTCGGCTGTGACCGCATCGCATTGCGCCGCCGAAACATCGGTCAACACGATCGCGAATTCGTCGCCGCCTTGCCGGGCGACGACCGCCGAATAGCCTTCGCAAGCTGCAGACAGCCGCTTGGCAACGGCAACAAGCAGTTGGTCGCCGAAACTGTGCCCGAGCGTGTCGTTGATCTCCTTGAAGCCGTCCAGGTCGATAAACAGTAATGCTCCCGGGGTGCGATCATTTTTGGTCAACTTGAGCAGCGCTGCGTTCAAGGTCACCCGGTTCGCGAGGCCGGTAAGAGCATCGTGATGGGCGAGATAGCGGATCTGGTTTTCCGCTTTGACTTCACTGGTCACGATCGCCCAGGTCAACATCGGACCCAGGTAGGACCCGTCTTCGGCGTGTATGGCTGATGCCTTAACGTCGAGCACTTCGCTCCCGAGCTTTATGCGCACACTATGCGGCAGGAGCTTGGGGTCCGAAAGAAAGCGGCGCTGCCGATCAGGGACAAGGTGAAACACGTCAATGCTGGCGCCGATCATCGCCTCGACCTTGATCGGAAGAAGGTGCTCGATGCGCTTCACGAGCTTGCGAGACGTTTCGTTCAGATACGTGATCCTGAAATCGACTGGGTCCGCCGTCATCACCGCGACCGGCATATCGTCAATCATGCGCATCAATCGATTCTGCGCCGCCTGCTTCGCCAAAGCATCGGTTTCAGCGACAACCCTCTTTGCAAAATCATTGTAGTTGATTGTGAGAATGACCAGCATGCCTATGGACACGAGCGCTGTATTGAGCGCCATGGCAACGAATGTAGGTTGCCCCGCCCAAGCGAAGAATCCGATAAACGCGCCGTTGACAATCAAGGTCACGATCAGCGCTGCCTCGCGGACATGCATCAGGCAAAAGATGCACACAACGACGGTATTGGCCATATAAAAGGCCAGATAGGATTTGGTGTAAGGCGTGCCGTAGGAGAAGAGAAGGAACGACCAGACGGTGAAAGACAAGGCAATGAGCGGGGCCAGTAGCCTCGTCGCCTTGAATGCCCTGCTTGCTTCTTCTGGTGATGGTGCTGTTCCGTAGGCCTTTATCCATTGGAACATTCTAAATAGGCAGCCGACCGTGAAAATCGCCGGGATACCGACGGTCAGCCACAACGGCGCGATATCCATATGGACGTAGGCGACTATCCAGCTGCTCGAAAGCAGTATCGGATACATCATCGGCATTTGCCGCGAGTAGGCGCGATACTGCGCCCCCGCCAGGCTTGGGCTGGGCGTAAGAAACGACTTCATTACGGTCGACAGCATCTCGCGCGGCGCTTTCAAAAGACAAAAAGGCTCTGAAAGATCATTTCAGTCCTCGTTCCCATTTACAAGCGGCGGCGAAGCCCGATTGTTCCTTCGTGTAATAATCGGTTGCCTATGCCGGTAACCGCCCTTTTGCGGCGACGCTGGCAGGCTCGCCGTCAACAACACACCGACCGGATGGCCGACAAAATTTCGCGGTTGCCAAATTGAGGGCATAGCGTGGAAAGTACGCTAAACAACGCTAAGCGAGAACGCATGGCGAACGCTCGATGCTGATGAACGGTGAGGGGAACGCCACCTCGGTTGCATTCGGCGTTGGTTACGAGAGCGCGACGCAGTTCAGCCGTGAATATTCCCGCTTCTTTGGTCTACCGCCATCAAAAGACACATCGCGGATTGTACGGAGCGGCCATCTGGCGGAGCTCTGATCAGGTTTGGTCCGCCGAGGTGTTCATTAAACGGCCGTTTTCCGAACACCAGCATACGGGCCGCTCAGAGCCGGCCCTTGCCGCAGACCAACGTTCATCAACCTGTTCGGAAAACAATGTGCAGGAAAGGTCCGCCCGCGTCAGCTATCCTCATCGGTGCGCCCGATAGCTGCCTGACGGCAATGTCCCCATGTCCAGTCGTTCGGCAGCGACAGCCGTTGCTGAAAGCGGACGCTTGCAGCGACACCGTTGAACGACGTGGTTTGGTCGGCACGAGCCGAACAGCAAATCCTGAGCATCTCTATCGGCGAGCGTTCTGCAGATGGCCAATGTGGCCATAGGAGAGCGATCATGGAGATGTCTGAAACAAAAGTCACCGCCGCCAAGCGCCCGGTTTGGAATGCCGGAAGGACCGTGGGTGCAAAGCGGGCTCTCAAGCCGAAGCAGATTTGGGAAATCCGATTCTATCTCAATCAGCGCCGCCGCCTGCGAGATCGTGCACTGTTCGATCTGGCGATCGACAGCAAGCTTCGGGGTTGCGACCTGGTGCAGATAAAGATCGGCGACCTTGTCAGCGGGGGGCAGATCCGAACGCGGGCAATCGTGATGCAGCAGAAAACAGGCCGGCCCGTTCAGTTTGAGCTGCTCCCGGACGCCCGGGCCAGCTTGCTTGCATGGCTCGAGCGGCGCGGCGGCAATGTTGACGATTATGTCTTTCCCAGCAGGGTCGACCATCATGGACACCTCAGCACCCGCCAGTATGCCCGACTTGTCGATGAATGGGTGACAGGTGTCGGTTTAATGCGAAGCGAGTATGGCACGCACTCACTTCGCCGAACGAAGGCATCGATTATCTACAGGGCCACTGGCAACCTTCGCGCCGTTCAGATCCTGCTCGGCCATAGCAAGATCGAGAATACGGTACGCTATCTCGGGATCGACGTGGAAGACGCGCTCGCTCTCGCGGAAAATACCGAAATTTGAGTGTCGGCTCCTCGTCTATGGCGAGGGGCCATTTAGCGTAGCCACCAGCGGATCAAGGCTCCCACCAGCGCCAAACCAAAAACGCTCGCAGCCCAGATGCCAGCGAACCAACCAAGCCGGCTTAGCCACAACGGCATCAGTGGTAGCCCTCCGTACCGACCTTGCCACGGAACACCCAGTAGGACCATGCGGTGTACGCCAGAATGACAGGCACCATGACGGCGGCCCCCACCAGCATGAACACCTGACTGCGCACCGGCGCCGCCGCTTCCCAGATCGTCACGCGCGCCGGGACGACGTCCGGCCAGATCGAAACGCCCAGACCGGTCAGGCAAAGCCCGAACAGGGCGAGCGCCCAGAGAAACGGCTGCACATCGCGCTTCAGCCTGAGGCTGCGATAGAAGAGGAATGTCACGATGAGCGTGGCGAACGGCACTTGCGCAGTTGCGAGCACGCCGGGGAAGCTCAGCCAACGATGATAGTATTGCGTCTCGAGCCGCAGCGTCGCGAGACTGATGGCGCCGATCATAATGAGCAGGCCGATCCCGAGCCGCCCGGCGTAGGTCACCGCCTGCCGTTGCAATCCGCCTTCGGTCTTCCAGTTGAGCCAGCACGCCCCGAGCAGGGCATAGCCAACCAGCAGGCCCACGCCGGTCAGCAGGCTGAACGGCGACAGCCATTCCCACCAGCCCCCGGCATAGCTGCGACCCTCGACCGTGATGCCCTGTAGGAGCGCGCCGAGCGCAATGCCTTGCGCGAAGGTGGCGACGACCGACCCTGTCGTGAACGCATTGTCCCAGAAAGCACGGTGCGCCGGGTCGCGCCAGCGGAACTCGAATGCCACGCCGCGGAACACAAGGCCAAGCAGCATCGCGATCATCGGCGCGTAAAGCGCGGGAAGGATGATGGCATAGGCCAGCGGGAATGCGGCAAATAGGCCGCCCACGCCCATAACCAGCCAGGTTTCGTTTCCGTCCCAGACCGGAGCGATGCTGTTCATCGCGGTGTCGCGATCCTGCCCGACCTTGAAGAACGGAAACAGGATGCCGATGCCGAGATCGAAGCCGTCCATCACGACATAGGCGACGATGGCAAAGCCGATGATACAGGCCCAGACGACGGTGAGGTCGATCATGCCGAAGCTCCCTCGATAATGGCCGGCGCCGGGGTGATCCCCGCACTGCGAATGGGCGCATCGCTGGGCGGCGGTTCATGCGCTTCAGGCGGCTTCTTCATGAGGTGAAGCAGATACCAGATGCCCATCCCGAAGACGGCGAAATAGACGACTACGAAGGCCAGCAGCGACGAGGCGACCGCAGGGGCATCGAGCGGCGAAGCGCTCTGGGCGGTCCTCAGCAAGCCATAGATCGTAAAGGGTTGCCTCCCGACTTCCGTCACGATCCAGCCAGCCAGCACGGCAATCAGTCCTGACGGCCCCATGAGCACAGCGAAGCGATGAAGCAGCGGCCAGTCGTAGAGCGATTTACGCCAGCGCGCGATGAGGCTCAGGAGTCCGATCCCGAGAATTGCAAATCCGATACCGACCATCACGCGGAACGCCCAGAATACAATTCCGATGGGCGGTTGATCAGCTTGCGGCACAGTGTCGAGACCCTTCAAGGGCGCATTGAGTTCGTGCTTCAGGATCAATGACGACGCCTTGGGTATGTCGATGGCATAATCCACCCGCTGCTCAGCGCTGTTAGGGATGCCGAACAGGATCAAAGGCGCCCCGTTCGGATGGCTCTGAAAATGGCCTTCCATTGCCATCACCTTCACTGGCTGATGCTCAAGCGTGTTGAGCCCATGCATGTCGCCCGCAAAAATCTGGATGGGCGCGACGATCGCTGCCATCCACATCGCCATGGAGAACATCTTGCGTGCGCCGGGATTCCTGCGGTCCTTGAGCAGATGCCACGCGCCCACCGCACCGACGATGAAGGCGGTTGTCAGATAGGCGGCAAGGACTGTGTGGAAGAGGCGGTAGGGAAAGCTGGGATTGAAGATGATCGTCAGCCAGCTTGGCCCCGGCAGGAACTGGCCGTTGGCGCCGACCTCATACCCCACCGGCGGAGGTTGGGTTTGATGGACGTTGACCGGTGCGCGGCCCATGCAGTCCACGCTCTGGTTTATCGGCAATCCTTCGCCATACCGGGGATGGGCAACCAGCTCACATATATGGCGAGCAGGGTTCTACCTCGATCGTTGGTCAATCGGATTGCCGCCCTCCCATATCGGCGCCCGTAGGGCGGCACCACATAAAAGGGGCAGGAAAGCCTGCGAATAGCATCTGCTGGCATCGTACCGGATTTGTTCGCCCTTAGCGTGCAGATACGTCACTTTCGTGTAGTCACCCGAGATAGGAGGGCGATGCAAAGCAGCAAAAGCGATGCGGCGCGAGCCGGCGCGCCAGGAGCCGCGTGTCCGCGAGATCGCCGATCCGTACCGCGATATCGATCCCGGCCTCGACGAGGTCGACGAACTGATCGCTCAGGCGAAGCTCGACCATCACCTGGGGGTAGCGCTCCCGGAATGCGGGTAGCTTCGGAGCAAGCACATGGATGCCGATCGGCAGCGAGGCGGCGATCCTCAGCGTGCCAGCCGGCTCCGAGCGCGCCGTGATCGCCATCTGCTCGATCTCCTCCGCGTCGCGAAGAAGCAGGAGCGCCCGTTCATGCAAATCCCTGCCCTCGGGCGTCAGAGCCAACGAACGGGTGGTGCGCGTGATAAGCGGCACCCCAAGCGTCTGCTCGAGACGCTGGACGCTCTTGCTGACCGCCGATGGCGAAATCGACAGCGACCGGGCGGCGGCCGTGAAGCTGCCCAGCGACCCGACACGGGCGAAGGCGATCAACCCCGTGAGGCGCTCAAATGCTATTTGTTCCTTCATGGAAATACTAAAACGATTTCTACCAATATTATCAATCTTAATGCGCGTCGCCACATCTCCTTCAGTTTATAAGTTTCCGAAGGAGGCAATGATGAGCGAGACAATGAAAGCGGTTCGCCTGCACGCGTTCGGCGGCCCGGACGTGCTCCGCTACGAGGATGCGCCCCGCCCCACCTTGGCGGCTGGTGAGGTACTGGTCCGCGTCCACGCAGTCGGCCTCAATCCGCCGGACTGGTATCTCCGTGACGGCTACCGCTCGCTTCCCCCCGAGTGGCAACCGCATCCCGCCTTTCCGCTGATCCTCCGATCGGACGTGTCCGGCGTCGTCGCCGCGCTCGACGATGGCGTGGAGGGATTTAGCGTCGGCGACGAGGTCTACGCGATGGTCCGTTTCCCGCAAAACGTCATGGAAGGCAGCAAGGCCTATGCCGAATATGTCAGCGTGCCGGCATCGGACCTCGCGCGCAAACCGGGCATCGACCATGTTCACGCGGCGGCTGCGCCCATGTCGCTGCTGACGGCCTGGCAGTTCCTGATCGATCTGGGTCATGACGAACCCAACCCGTTCCAGTCATTTACCCATGCACCCGCGCAACTCGAAGTCCGAACGGTCCTTGTCAACGGCGCCGGCGGCGGTGTCGGGCACCTCGCCGTGCAACTGGCGAAGTGGAAGGGCGCGCGCGTCATCGCGGTCGCGTCGGGCAGGAACGAGGCGCTGATGCGCGAGCTCGGCGCCGATCAGTTCATCGATTACACCAGGACGGCGGCCGACGAGATCGTGCGCGACGTGGACGTCGTGCTCGACGCCGTGGGCGGACCGGATACCGGCCGCTTCTTCCGCACCCTGAAGCGTGGCGGTTCTCTATACCCGGTCTATCCGCTGGGCTTCACCGGACATGCCGAAGCCGAGACGCTGGGCATTACCGTCTCGACGACACAGGTCCGTTCGAGTGGCGCGCAACTGGCCGAGGAGGCCCGCCTGCTTGACGACGGCACCATCCGCATCGTCGTCGACAGCATCTTCCCGCTCGCCGACGCCGCCCGTGCCCACGAACGCGCCGCCCGTGGCAATATCCAGGGCAAGATCGTCCTCTCCGTCGCCTGACCAAACCACGGATAGTCTGGCCCTTGGCAACGCTGATGGCTGGAGACCATCAGGATGTTGGCGATCGCCGGTCTTTCCTTCGTCGCTCAGGGCTTGAGAAGAACCTTGCCTGCTTTGCCCGCTGTCAGCGATGCGCGAACGGCGTCAGCGACCTGATCCAGCCCGAATACCGCCCCTGCCGGCAGTTTCAGCTCGCCACTGGCGACGAGGCGGATAAGTTCTCCAAGCAGCCGGCGCTTGGCTTCGGCGGGCATGGCGGCACTCACCTTGGAGCCCCAGAAGCCCTTCACGACGGCCTGTTTGAAAATAAGATTGCCAGAGGAAATCTGCATCGGCTCTCCGGCCATGGTGCCGAAGGACACCAGCAGCCCATCCTCACCCAGAAGCGACAGGAGTTCAGCGCTGGCCTGTCCGCCGATCGAATCCACAGCCGCGCGTATCGGCGCATCGCCGGTGATCGCACGCACCCGATCCTGCCAACCATCGATCGCAGTCGAGACGGCATTGGCGATGCCGAGAGCCGCCAGCTCTTCCACGCCGGCATCGCGGCGCACGAGATTGACGATATGCACACCGCGCGCGGCCGCCAGCATTGCCAGCGTTTTGCCGACCGCGCCATTGGCGGTGTTCTGGATCACCCAGTCGCCACTTGCCACTTCGAGGAAGTCCAGAAGAGTGATCGCGCTGAACGGCATGGCGATAAGCTGCGCCGCCGCCTCATCGGAGATCGAATCCGGGACAGGGACCAACCCGGCAGCGGGCGCGAGGAAATATTCAGCCCATGAGCCATGAACCGAGGCGACCGAGACGCGCTGACCGATGGTGATGCCGGTCACGCCTTCACCGAGCGCATCGACCGTACCGACGGCTTCCGAACCGCCAATAGCGGGCAGTTCAGGCTTGTAGCCGTAGCTGCCGCGCACGGTCCAAAGATCGTGATTGTGGATCGGCGAAAGGATCGTCTTGATCCGCACCTGGCCCGGGCCGGGTTCGGGAACCGGGCTTTCTTCCAAAGCGAGAACGTCGGCTGGTTCGCCGAATGTGGTGTGAATGGCGCTACGCATGACGCCTCCTTAAACCGTGGTGACGTGCAGGCGAACGTCGATGTTGTTGCGTGTGGCGTTGGAATAGGGGCAGGCCCGATGCGTCGCCTCGACCAGTTCCTGCGCGGCGGCCTCATCGAGACCCGCGATTTCCACATGAATGTCGATGTCCAGCTTGAAGCCGCCCTCAGGCGTCTGCCCGATCCCGACCTCCGCGGACGTTTTGCTACCCATCAGCGCCAGCTTTTTCTGCTGGGCGACATGGTTGAGCGCACTGTCGAAACAAGCTGCATACCCCATCGCGAACAGCTGCTCCGGGTTGGCGCCCGGCTTGCCGGAGTTCGGCATGGCGAGATCGAGGCCGAGGCTGCCGTCGTCGAGCGCCGTGTGGCCTGAACGGCCACCGGTCGCCGTCGCGCGGGTCTTGTAGAAAATTTTCATTCTTCGGTTCCTTTCACGGATGGTTGGATTGCGGCGTGCAGACCAGAATCTGCTCGGTGGCGATCATCGCCCGTTGCATCGGCGCACGAGAACGGGTGAGTTTGGCGAGCAGCGCAGCGCCAAGCCACATCTGGTAGAGAACCTGCGCCAGCGCGGACGGCTCCGCCCCCGGTGGAAGCGATCCGTCCTCGCGCGCCTCGGCGATCATGGAGGCGATGCGTTGCAGCAATCGTGCGACGCCATCGCTCAGAACGGCGCGCATGGCCTCCGACAGGTCCGCGACTTCGGCGGACAGTTTGACGGCGAGGCAATCCTCGGCCCAGCCGTCTCCGGCTTGATCACCTTCCCCGGGATCATCGAGCCATGCTCGCCAATAGCTCATCAACCGCTCGCGACCGCTTATGGCTTCCGCGGATAGCAGCGAGTCCAGTTTCTTGCCGTAACCGTCCACGTAATCACGAAGAAGTGCGCAGCCGAACGCCTCCTTGGACGGGAAATAATGATAGAAAGACCCCTTCGGCACGCCGGAAACCTTCAAGATTTCCTGAAGGCCGAGCGCGGAGAAGCCCTTGCTCAACACAAGGCTGTAGCCCGTGTCGAGGATGTTTTGCCGGGTCGCTTCTGCTTTGGGTGTCAAATTCATGATCAGCATATATAACGAATAATAGACCAGTCGTCTATATGGCTATGGCGTCACCACCTACGCGGGCTCATCGGCATAGCCAATGGGAGGCATACATGAGCAACGTCGGGCGGCTCGCCGACAATATCGGCAACTTCAGCGCTGGCCGGCGCGGAGCGCCCCTGCGTGGCGCAGCGATGCTTCAAGGCATCGTGGTCTGCGGGATATGCGGACACCGCATGTGTCTTCACTCACTCTGCCCATAAGAAGACCCCCGTCTATCACTGCATCGATAGCGAGCAGAGCGGGCACTGCCAGAATGTGCGCGCAAACCAGGTTGATGCAGAGGTCGAGCGGCTGTTGATCGAAGCTCTGCAACCCGATCGCATCGACCTTGCGCTTGCGGCTCATGAACAGATGAACGGCGAAAACCGGCTGCTGGAACGTCAATGGGCGCTGAATCGGGAGAAGGCGCATTACGAAGCGGAGCGTGCACGCCGACAATATGATGCCGTGGAGTCGGAAAAGCGGCTCGTCGCACGTTCGCTGGAAACGTTGTGGGAAGAGAAAATACGCGAAGCCGACGCGTCGAACAGGATTACGCGCGGTGGCATGTCGAGCAGGTTAACGCCCTGGCCGCCGCCGCGCGAACGCGTATCCTGACCATTGCCGACCCTGTTGCCCGCGTTCTCGAAGCGGGCTGGCATCGACGAACGCAAAGAGATGATGCGGCTCGTGATCGACAGCGTGACGGTCGACAAGAGCCGTGCGCAAGGCCGTATCTGGTTCGCGATCCTGTGGCAGACCGGCGCGCGAACAGAGCATGTGATCATCCGCAATACCGCCAACTATGACGATCTGGCTCACTTCGCACGCATCGAGGAGATGGTGCGAACGCTCAATGCTGTGGGATCACTCGACCGTCAGATCGCGGACGCCCTGACAGCCGAGGGCATCATGAGAAGATCGGCGCTCTGATCTATGCCAACCTCTTCGACAACGAGGGCGAAGACACCTTCTCGCTGATCTGGTCCCGCCCCAACGGCAGGCGCGCCGACTAAGACCCCACGCAAGACCCCGCCACAAGGTCGGGGCCTTGGTCCGTCATGCCTTCACTGTCCGGAGCCGCAGCGAATTGCCGATGACGCTGACGGACGACAGCGCCATCGCGGCAGCAGCGATGATCGGCGACAGCAGCAGCCCAAACATGGGATAGAGCGCACCGGCCGCAATCGGTACGCCTGCCGCATTGTAGATGAACGCGAAGGCGAGGTTCTGGCGGATGTTGGCCATCGTCGCCTGCGACAGGCGTCGCGCGCGGACAATGCCGGTGAGATCGCCCTTGAGCAGCGTCACGCCCGCACTTTCGATCGCAACGTCGGTCCCCGATCCCATGGCGATACCAACATCGGCGGCGGCAAGCGCCGGCGCGTCATTTACGCCGTCACCGGCCATCGCCACCACCTTGCCCTGCGCCTTCAGGCGCTCGACGACCGCGGCTTTCTGGTCCGGCAGCACATCGGCCTCGACCTCATCGATGCCGAGCTTTCTCGCAACGGCTTCGGCTGTGGTGCGATTGTCACCGGTCAGCATGACGATGCGGATGCCTTCCGCATGCAGGGCCTTCAGTGCCTCAGGCGTGGTCGCCTTGATCGTGTCGGCGATGGCGAAGATGCCGCCGATGGCTTTATCGATGCCGATATAGATGGCGGTTGCGCCGTCGCGGCGTAGCTCATCGGCCTGTGCCGCGAGCGGCGCTGTATCAACCCCATGTTCGGCGAGGAAGGTGGTGCTGCCGAGCACCACATGCCGGCCCTCGACACGACCGATCGCCCCCTTGCCGGTCGGCGAGTCGAAGTCGGCGACATCGGGGATGGTGATCTTTCGCTCGTCGGCAGCCGCCACGATCGCCCGCGCAAGCGGATGCTCGGACGCCTTCTCCACGCCGGCTGCAAGCCGCAGGATGGTCTCCTCGACAAATCGCGGGGCCACGACGATCCGGGTAACGGCCGGTTTGCCTTCGGTAAGCGTCCCGGTTTTGTCGACCACCAGAGTATCGATCTTCTCCATCCGCTCGAGCGCCTCCGCGTTCTTGATCAGAACGCCGGCGGCCGCCCCCTTGCCGATACCCACCATGATCGACATCGGCGTCGCGAGCCCGAGCGCGCAGGGGCAGGCAATGATCAGCACGGAAACGGCCGCGATCAGGCCATGCGCCAGACGCGGCTCTAGCCCCCATACACCCCAGGCCGCGAAGGCGAGCAGCGCGACGGCGATGACGACCGGCACGAACCAGCCCGACACCTGATCAGCCATGCGCTGGATCGGCGCGCGCGAGCGCTGGGCATCCGCGACCATCTGGACGATGCGGGCGAGCATGGTGTCGCGCCCGACTTTTTCAGCCCGGATGACGAGCGCGCCGGTCTGGTTCAGCGTACCTCCTACGACCGCTTCGCCGACTACACGCGTCACCGGCATGGATTCGCCGGTCACCATCGATTCATCGATCGATGAGCGCCCCTGCTCGACCACGCCATCCACCGGCACGGTTTCCCCGGGCCGGACCCTGAGCCGCTCGCCGATCGCAATCGCCTCGACCGGCACATCTTCTTCCACACCGTCTGCCCCGATGCGTCGTGCGGTCTTCGGCGCGAGATTGAGAAGCGCGCGGATCGCGCCGGACGTCTGTTCCCGGGCGCGCAACTCCATAACCTGACCAAGCAGCACCAGCACGGTGATGACGGCGGCCGCCTCATAATAGACCGCGACCGCGCCATCAGCGTCACGGAAAGCCTGCGGGAAGAGCTGCGGCGCGAATGTCGCGACGATGCTGTATCCCCAGGCGACGCCGGTCCCCATCGCGATCAGCGTGAACATGTTGAGGCTGCGGTTGACGATCGACGCCCAGCCACGCGCGAAGAACGGCCATCCGGCCCACAGCACCACCGGCGTCGCCAGGGCGAACTGGATCCAGATCGAGATGTGCATCGGCACCAGATGGTGCAGCGCCGGGATCAGGTGGCCGCCCATCTCCAGCAGGAACACGGGCAAGGCGAGCGCGAGGCCGATCCAGAAGCGCCGGGTCATATCGGCAAGTTCGGGACTGGGTCCGGCATCCGCCGCCGCGATCAGCGGCTCCAGCGCCATGCCGCAGATCGGACAACTGCCCGGCGCGTCCCGGCGGATTTCCGGATGCATCGGGCAGGTCCAGATCGTGCCCTCCGTTACGGCTGCCGTTAACGCCGCAACGGGGTGATGCTCATGGCGATCAAGTCTATGGGTGTGGCTAGGGTGGGAATGATCGCCATGGGTAGCAGCACCCTCATGGTGCGGCTCGGCATGCGCTACCCGTGCTGCATAATGCACGGGGTCGGCGTCGAACTTCGCCTTACAGCCGGCCGAGCAGAAGGCGTAACGCTCGCCTTCATACTCAGCCTTGTGAGCGGTCCTGGCGGGATCGACCACCATGCCACAGACCGGATCATGGTCGACGTGACCGGACGGCGTTTCGCCGTCCGGCTCATGATGGTGATGATGGCCGTGCGCCCCAGTCACCTCGGCGGCGCGTTCGCTCTTCTGATCGTCGTCGGCCATTCATCACCTTTCACACGCCGCGCGTGCCTTCCGGTCTTTGTTCACTCCTCGATCAGATGGAACTCTTCGAGCAGCTTGGCGATCTCTGTGCCTTCGAGCTTCTTCATCAGCAGCTTGCGCAGGAAGGCCGGTCCGGGAAGATCGATGCCCTTGCCGTCCCGCAGCGGACCGATCGCAGCAAGAAGTGTACGAATATCATAGGTCGAGTTGAAGACCTCCGGCACGCCGCGCTCGACATTCATCAGCGTGTAGACGGCCTCCATCGGGGTTCTCACCGAATATTCCGTGGTGAAGATGCAGTCCCGCTGCTTCGATTCCGCGAACTGGCCGATGAAGGCGAAGTTGACCGCGCCCTCCGGCACCACGTCCGGCCGGTCACCCGCCTGGCGCGGCATGAAGAAGGCGGTAATATAGGGCATCATCGTGGGAACGGTGCTGGCGCCGGATGCCGCGAGTTCGGGAATGTCCTCGACCGGCACGCCGAGGTGATAGAGCCATTCCTGGGTGATCTCCTCACCGGTGCATTCCTGCATCGGCTTCTTCACGAAGTCGCCGGGGCAATCGACAAAGAGCGCGTAGAACCAGGCGATCATCTGATCTTTGGGCTGCTTCTTGAAATGCGGCTGGCGATGAACCGTCCAGCTCAGCAGCCACGCCGAGTCCTTCACCGTGACGATACCGGCGGAGACGATCTTGCCGGTAAAGGGGTTCCGCTTGGTGATCTTCTCGACATAGGCCGGAATGCGGGCGTCGAGGGCGGTGATGGAGGCGGAGG
The DNA here is from genome assembly GCF_002708645.1 of Sphingobium sp. IP1. Lineage (NCBI taxonomy): Bacteria > Pseudomonadati > Pseudomonadota > Alphaproteobacteria > Sphingomonadales > Sphingobiaceae > Sphingobium > Sphingobium sp. IP1. The sequence goes on along the minus strand of NZ_NOIW01000032.1, from coordinate 20,592 downwards.
CCCATTTCGTCTCCGGGATATGGGCGCCGAACACGTCGGGGCGGCCGAAGGCCGGATCCTTCGCGGCGATGCGGCGCCACAGGTCCCAGGCCGGCGCCGGTCCTTCATTGAGCTTCGCCGGCGTCCTGTGGTCGCCATTGTCGGAATTCTCGGTCAGCGAGCCGATCGTGATGAAGACGAGATCGTCTGGCCCGAGATCGACGCCGCCTTCGACGCCGCGCTCTTTCCAGTGAATGCGGGTCGCTTGCTTGCGGCCGGGCTGGATGTCGAAATCGACATCGGTGACCTCGACGCCGTAGCGGAACGTGACGCCGTGATCGGTCAGCCACTTCACCAGCGGCAGGACCATCGATTCATACTGGTTATAGCGGTTGAACTTGAGCGAGGAGAAGTCGGCGAGACTGCCGATATGATGGATGAAGCGGTGCAGGTAGAGCTTCATCTCCAGCGCGGAATGCCATTCCTCGAAGGCGAACATGGTGCGCCAGTAGAGCCAGAAATTGCTTTTGAGGAAGTCTTCGCCGAAGACCTCGTTGATACGCTTGTTCTCCATCTCCTCGCGCGCCGCGAGGAAGACCGAGAGCAGGTCCTTCTGGGCCTTGTCGTTTAGCGTCAACAGCGCTTTGTCGGGCACGTCCTGGCCCTGGTTCTGCGTCGTGCGCTGGAGCGAAAAGTTGGGATCGTCCTTGTTGAGCCGGTAGAACTCGTCGAGCACGCTGGCGTCCTCGATCTCCAGCGAGGGGATCGAGCGATAAAGGTCCCACAGGCACTCGAAATGTTCTTCCATTTCGCGGCCGCCGCGAATGACGAAGCCCTTTTCGGGCACGTCCAGACCATCGAGCGCGCCACCAGGGATTTCCAGCTCTTCAAGGATGGTGATGCGGTCGCCGGAAACGCCGCCGTCGCGGATCAGGAAGGCCGCGCCGGCAAGCCCCGCCAGCCCCGAACCGACAAACCAAGCCGTCTTCTTGTCGGCGCCCTCGGGCTTGCGGGGACGCACGAAGGCTTCATAGTTTCCGCTGCTATAGTGCATGGCGAACTCCTGTTCTTCTTGTTGGGATCAGTCTGCGGAGGGCTTGTAGCTGTAGAAGCCTTCGCCCGAGGCGATGCCGAGCCTGCCCTTGTCGATGTAGTTTTCCTTCAGCCAGGCGGCGAGCGACTGAGCATGCTCGTCGCCATGCGAGAGGATGTTGTAGGGGGTGTTCAATCCGATGATGTCGTAGATCTGGAACGGCCCCATCGGCGCGCCGGTGGCGATCCGCCAGACCTTGTCGACATCTTCCGGCTCGGCATAGCCGCCGGCCGCCAGATCGGCGGCCGCGTTCAGGAGCGGCACCAAAAGCGAATTGAGGACGTAACCCGCTTTCTCCTTGCGCACCGGGATCGGCACCATGCCGATGGCGGAGGCGAAGGCGATCAGGGCATCGAACACGGCCGGATCGGTGTCGTCCGTGCCCATCACCTCGGCGGTGTTGAACTTCCAGATGCTGTTGGCGAAGTGCAGCGCCAGAAACCGGTCCGGTCGGCCGGTGTAAGCCTTCAGGTCGCTCGGCAGCAGGGTCGAGCTATTGGTGGCGAAGATCGTCCTGTCCGGCGCGAGCCCCGCCAGTTTCTCGTAGAGCGCCTGCTTGATCGAAAGAACCTCCGGAACCGCTTCGATGACCAGATCGGCATTCGCAACCGCAGCCTCAAGATCGGCGGTGAGCGTGATGCGTCTCGAAGCTTCGGCTGCCTTGCCGTCAGCCGCACCCGTCACCTCTTTCACGTAGGTTTCTACAAGCGTTTCGAACCGATGCCTCGCCTGGTCGAGTGCTTCGTCGCTGATCTCATAAGCGGTAACGTCAAAGCCACTATAGGCGGCCTGGAAGGCGATCTGGCTGCCGAGGACACCGGTGCCTAGCACCGTCACTTTCAGGATGTCGCTCATTCATTCTCTTCCTTGCGTCGGGTTTCATAGAGAAACGGCGCAGCGACTTCGGCGGGCACGCGAACCAGCTTGCCGGTAGCTTTCTCGATGAGCACCCATTGCGACAGGGCCGCGACGAGCGTCTGACCGTTACTGTCTTTGAACTCGACGCACCGGGCGTATCTCGCTCCGCGCGGCTTCCCTTCGACCCAGGTTATGGCAAAGGTCTCTTCGCCCGCCCGGATATTGCCGCGGTAATCGACCTCGTGCCTGAGCACCATAGCAACATAGGTGTCGGCATCCCTCGGACGCGCGGCTGTCAGCCAGTGCGCCACCGACACATCCTGAATCCAGGTCACCCAGACCGCATTGTTGACATGGCCGAGTTCATCGATGTCTTCTTCGGTTGCCTGGAAACGGATATGGAAGCGCCGACGTTCGTCCACTTTTCCAGCCAAGGGCACGCCTGAAGCATCGCAGCCGATCCTGCGGCGTCCTTCGCCAGGAAGGCTCATGACCGGGTGGATGGCGCATCGAGGCCTGCCATCGCGCGAAAGAAGCCGACAAGCATTTGCTCTCGGGGAATAGCGCCTTCGACATCGCCCTGGACCGCCAGTCCCATCCACAGTGCATAGAGGCCGATCCCGGTCTGCAGCGGCGGCAAGGCAGGCCGAAGCGCAAAGCGCCGCGTCAGATCCGCCACAAGTTCTCCGAACAAATGGTGGCAGGCGGCCTTTCCTTCGCGATGCCGTTCAGCGAACGCGGGGTCCCGCCGCGCATGAAGCTGCAATTCGATCGAAAGCAGCGACCAATGCTGTTCGTCAGCCAGCTTAGCCAGCCGCGCCGCAAGCACTTGCAGAGTCGCCTCGATATCATCGCCGGAGCAGTGGGCGACCAGATCGCGCAGAAGCACGACCTCGTCCTGGATATGAGCCTGCAGAATCTCGACCAGCAGATCGTCCTTGCTTGCAAAATTCGAATAGAAGGCCCCCTGCGAATGACCCGCTGCACTACAGATGTTGCGGATCGACATGGCCGCCACCCCTTCTTCCACAATGGACGAATGTGCTGCGGCGAGCAGCTTATCCCGCGTCTGGCGCTGCGTTTCCTTTCGCGTGAGGCGCATGAGCGATCGACCTCCAATTCAGCACGGCATGGAAACCTTTTACCCATGTCGGCGTTCACCGTAAAACCAGATATCACCTGATATCTCGAATGCAACGAAAATCCGGTTCGAAGGATCGCCCTTGGCTGAGACCTATATCCCCTACTCCACCAGCGTCGAAGTGCTCGGCGAAGACGAGGAGCGGCTCACCGCCGAAATCCTCGAAATCATGGCGAGCACCAACCGCAAGGCGTTCGAGCGCCATCGGCATGCGGTGCGCGACGCCCATGCCAAGAGCCACGGGTTCCTGAAGGGCGAACTCGTCGTCCCGGAACTGCCGGAGCATCTGCGCCAGGGGCTTTTCGCTCGCCCGGCCACCTATTCCGTGGTGATCCGCCTCTCATCAGCGCCCGGAGATATCCACTCGGACACCATCCCCGCCCCACGCGGCATGGCGATCAAGGTCATCGGCGTGGAGGGAGAGCGGCTTCTGCCCGACGACCAGGGCCGCAATCAGGATTTCCTGCTGGTCAACATACCGGTCTTGAGCTTCGGCACGATCGGCAAATATCGCCAGCTCATTGGCCTTCTGGAGAAGAATGCGCAGAACCCCGGCTTCCTCCAACGCGCCATGGCCGGGGTGGCGCGTGGCGTGGAAGCCGCGGTCGAAGCGGTCGGCGTCGAGCCCGGCGCGACGCTGCGCGGGCTCGCGCGCGACAACGACCATCTGCTCGGCGAGACCTATCACTCGATGGCGGCGATCCGCTTTGGCGATCACATCGCCAAGATCAGCGCCGCGCCGCTTTCCGACAATGTCCGCGCGCTCACCGGCAAGGACGTCGGCACAGTGGAGGATTCTACGATGCGCGATCTGGTTGTCGAGCATTTCCGCGACCAGGGTGCTGAGTATCAACTGCGCGCCCAACTTTGCGCTGATCTCGACAAGATGCCTGTCGAGGACGCGGCGGTGCTCTGGCCCGAAGAGCTGTCGCCACACCAGCCGATCGCCACGCTGCGCATCCCGCCGCAGGACGCCTATTCGCCGGCGCGGCGGGTCTATGGCGATGACGTGCTGTCGTTCAATCCCTGGCACGGTATCCGCGAGCACCAGCCGCTCGGATCGATCATGCGGGTGCGCATCGCCGCCTATGAGCGATCCACCCGCTACCGCCATGAGATGAACGCGCAGCCGCGTGTCGAGCCGACAAACATCGACGCCATCCCGGACTGACGCACCGATCGACACACGCAATCACGAAAGGAGGCCAGTCATGGCCGAGACCGAAGAAAACCCGCAGATCGACGAAACCCGCCTTCAGGCCATCCGGCGGCGGATCGAGGAAGTGGCCGGCGACGCGCCGCAGCTCGCCAAGCTCGCGCTCGAGCAGATGGTGACGAAGCACAATCCCGACCTCAAGGGCACGGCCGGCTCGGCCGGTCGCGTCGGCGCGCAGTCCGGCAATGTCTCCGAGCTCACCGCCATCGCCAACCTCAAGCCGGGCGGCGCGGACCGGCTGAAACGCATCTTCGGACTCGTGAACGGCAATTTCGACGGGGCGCAGAAGGTCGGCACCCTGCACAACATGCGGTTCGTCTTCTTCGACAACGACACCCGCATCCTGTTCGCCACCGCCTATGACGGCGACTGGGACACCTATATCAACGACTTCGCCACCAAGATCCCTGACCTGATGGATTTGCTCTTCGCCTCGGTCGAAGGCTGGCCGGGCATCGCGAGCCCGAAGGTCAAGGATTTCATCGCCGAACATCAGATCACCGCCGCCGGATGGTTCGTCGCCAACCCGCAGGTCACGGTCGTCGACGTGCGTCGGCTTCAGCGGATGGAACATGCCGTCAACGAATTCCTGGACAAGGTGGGCTGAGCGATGACGATCCTTCAAAAGCTGAAAGAGCGCTTCTCGAGGGACAGCGTTACGCTCGACCTGCACGATATCCAGGCGCTGATCCTGCGAAGCCGGCCGGAGCCCTATGTCGGCATCCATGCGATGCTCCATTTCGACGAGGCCGAGGGCGCGCGCGCTTTGCTGGGCCGGCTCGCGCCCCATATCGCATCCGCCGACAACTGGAACGAGGATCTCGATTTCTGGATAGGCGCTGCACTCAGCTTCGAGGGACTGAAGGCGCTCGGCGTTCCTGAAGCGCAGCTCAAGACATTCCCGCTCCCCTTTCAGCAGGGCATGGCGGCGCGCTCGGAGCAGCTCCGCGACTTCGGACCCAACGCGCCGGAAAACTGGGAGGACGTGTTCAAGCCGGGCAACTGCCATCTCGCGCTGACCATCTACGCGGTCGACGATGCGGCGCTCGACAAGGCGCTGGCGACCGCGCGATCCGAACTCGACCAGAGCAGCGGCGTCACCTTGATCGGCGAGCATCGCTTCGGCGCGCCGGACGGCGCGAAAAACCCGTTCGGCTTCCGGGATTCGATCTCCCAGCCCGCCGTCGAAGGCAGCGGCGTCGATCCGCTGCCCGGCGAGGAACGCGCGATCAAGGCGGGCGAGTTCATCCTTGGATACGAGAGCGAGAACGGCCAGCCGCTCGGCATGCCTGAACCTGCGGCGCTGGGAAAGAACGGCACCTTCGTCGTCCTGCGCAAGTACAACAGCCGGGTCGGCTGCTTCAACGCCTTCCTCAAGGCCCATGGCGAGACGGCGGAGGACCGCGAACGTCTTGCCGCCAAGATGTTCGGTCGCTGGCGGTCAGGCGCTCCACTGACGTTGTCGCAGGATCATGACGACCCGGACCTCGGCGCCGATCCGCAGCGCAACAACGACTTCAATTTCAAGGACGACCCCAAAGGCCGCGTCGTGCCGCTCGGCTGTCATATGCGCCGGCTCAATCCCCGCGATTCCGAGCTGACACTGCTCACCGACGTCAACATTCACCGCATCATCCGCCGTTCCTCGACCTTCGGGCCGGTTTATTCCGAGGATGTGGCGCCGAAAGACGATGCCAAAGGCGATCGCGGCCTGTTCTTCATCTTCATAAGCGCGCGCGCTTACGACACGATCGAGTTCATGCAGCAGGAATGGATCAACCGCGGCAATTTCGTCGACCTCGGCGAGGAGCGCGATCCAATCGTTGGTCTGCATGAGGAGGACGGCCGGTTCACGATCCCGCAGGCGCCTGCGCGCAAGCGCATCGACGGTGTGCAGACCTTCAATGTCATGAAGGGAGGCGAATATCTGTTCATGCCAAGCCTATCGGCGCTTAAGTGGTTGGCAGAACGACGCTAAAGCTATTCACCTGATTGTCGGTTGAGATTTGAAGTGTGCAGAGTGACCCGGAAAGTGCGGGGCTGTGCGGAAGGTTAAGTGAGTGGGAGTTGAGTTTCGGCAAGGCTGGGGATGGTTGGTCCTTGTGGCGCTTACGATTTCGACGACCGGCGATGAAATCACGTTGCTGACGTTGATGTTCCGCACTGCCGAGAACGCATCCGGCTATGCGGTGCCGACGCTGCTGACCGCGGAGCTGCTACCCGGTCTGATCGCCGCACCCTGGGCGGGCCGCTTGATCGACCGCCGGGAGGCGGCCCGCATTCTGGTCATGGTGTCAGTTCTGCAAGCGGGCGTGATAGCATTTATCGCCTATTATCCCATGTTCACGCTCGCCGGGGCCGCGCTGTTGAGCGTGCTGTTCACGATCAGCAGCGCCGCAACATTCGCGTTGATTGCAGTGCTGGCGAGCGGCTTGGAATGACCTCGCACTCGCCAATTCCCTTATGGAAATGGTTCGCAGCCTTGGAATGCTCGCTGGTCCAGTCGCTGGGGGCGTACTGGTGGGATGGATCGGATCGCGCAATGCGCTTTTAGCCGATGCCGCCAGTTATGCCCTTTTGGCCCTCGTCGTGATGGCGAGCAGGCTTCGCCGCAAGCCACAACGGGACGATCAGGAGGAAGAGACCCTGTTCGCGGACTACCTGCCGCTGCTCCGCAATCGACGGTTGATGGTGGTTACGGGTGCGCTCAGCCTCGAAGTGTTTGCGACCGCCATAGCCGACGTTGCTTTCGTGTTTCTCGTGATGGTGACGCTGGGAGCGGGCCGACCGCGTTTGGAATGCTGACGGCACTATGGGCGGTTGGGATGTTGATCGGCGCTGGGCTGGCCGAAAGGGTTATTGGCCATAGGGTCGGACTGGCGGCGTTCGGCACGGCCGCTGTCATGGGCGCGACCATGCTGTGGATCGGCCTTGCGCCGATCGGGCTGGCAATCGTTGCCGTCGCCTTCATCCTAGGCGGCGGCGCAAACAGCATCCACAACGTCGCTGTCCGAACCTTGTTCCAGTCGGAATGCCCGCCCGCCGATCATGGCAAGGTCGCCGCGATCTATGGTGCGGTGACACGCACCGCCGTAATCGGCGGCTATGTTGCTGGCGGCTTCTTTTTTGTGCCGAATGATGCGCCAACCGCCTATCTCGTGGGCGGCCTGCTGGGCGTTGTCGCGGGCTTAGTCGGATGGCGGATATTCAATCGTAGATGGAGCGCAGCACCAATCAAAGCATCGACGCGCCAAGATTGACCTGATTGTCGTGCCCCTCAGCTAACGGCTATACCAATCAGGTGGCGTGATTGAGGCGCGGTGCGGAACGGACACGATAGCGACGCCCTAATGATGTAAGGCAGAAAATATATGACCTTTCAGTTTGATCCATCATTCGATGCAGAATCACTCCACATGCCGGGAGATTCTTTGATCGAATTAGACCAGATAGAGAGTTCATTAAGAATATTGCTGCCGTCTGAGCTTCGTGATTTATTTATTGAATTCGGATCAGCGATAGTTTTCAATAAGGATGTTGAATTTCCTGCGGAAAAATGCGCCTATTCCGATGATTCAGGAAGAATTGGCGTTTCAGTTATATATGGCCCTGTTGACGGAAGCTTAGGAATAATTCGCATAGACGAACAATTATCCATGCAGATTCCAAAAACATCTGTGGTTTTTGCGGAAATCGGTCTGGGTAATATGCTGTTAATTGACAGAATTGATGGAAAGATATCCGTATGGCTGCACGATGAAGCTCTGCCTTCTAGGGCGATAACCCCCGTATACGACAGCTTTCATGACTTTATCGATGCACTGGTAGCCTTCGATCCTCCTCCCCTGCCCAGTTTAAAGGAATTGGGATTGGACTTGAAAGCGATGGGGATAGAAGAGGAGTAGCTAGATGTTACGGTTCGGCGCTGACGGAAACCACATCATTGGCGGCGGCTCGGCCGGCTGCGTCATGGCCAACCGCCTTTCTGCTGATTCGGATAAAGCTGTCTGCCTCATCGAGGCGGGGCCGCGCGATCGCAATCCCTTCATTCACATGCCGCTTGGCGTCGGCGTCATTGCCCGCACGGGATGGGTGAACTGGAACTGTGAGACCGAAGTCGAGCCTCACCTTAACAACCGGCGGCTCTATTGGCCGCGCGGCAAGACGCTGGGTGGCAGCAGCTCGATCAATGCAATGGTCTACATTCGCGGCGATCGGGCGGACTATGAGGGCTGGGGGGCGGCCGCCGGAGCTGACTGGGACTGGCCGCGCATGCGCGAGCTTTTTATCGCGCTCGAAAACAATCAGGCTGTCCACGACGAGCATCATGGCAATGCCGGGCCACTTTGCGTCTCCAATCTTGGGCGAGTGAACCCACTTACGGAAGACTTCGTCGAAGCTGGGGTGGAACTGCACTACCCGCGAAATCCCGACTTCAATGGCGTGAGCCAGGAAGGCTTTGGTGTCTATCAGGTGACCCAGAAAGACGGGCAACGGTTCAGCACGGCGCGAGCGTTTCTCGATCCGGCTCGCTCGCGCAAGAATCTCGCCATCGAAACGAACGGCCTCGTCGAACGGATACTGTTCAAGGACCGTCGCGCCATCGGGGTCCGCGTCGGCGGCCGGGACCTGCTGCTGCGCCCCGGTGGAGAGGTGATCCTTTCGGCTGGCGCGGTCAATTCGCCGCAGATTCTGATGCTGTCGGGCGTCGGCTCGGCGAGCGAACTCAGGCAGCATGGCATAGAGATCGTTCTGGATGCGCCCGAAGTCGGAGCCAATCTCGCCGATCACCTCGACTATACGGCTGTGGCAACCACGGCCGATCGCGAAGGATTTGGGGTGGCGCACAGTTTCCTGCCTCGTGCGATACGCGGCGCATGACGTCAAATGCCTCGGAGGGCGGCGCTTTCCTCAAATCCGACGCCGGCCGGGAGCGGCCCAATCTTCAATTCCATTTCCTGCCGGCGATCCTGCGTGACCATGGCCGCAAGACAGCCTTCGGCTACGGAATGACCGTGCATGTCTGCGACCTTCTACCGAAGAGCCGCGGCAGGATCGGGCTCAAGATCGCCGATCCCACGGCTCATCCGCGCATAGAGGGCAATTATCTCAGTCATCCCGATGATGTGGGCGTCTTGCTGAATGGCGCGAAGCTAGCCCGCAAGCTCCTTCATGCGCCGGCGCTCGCCCGTCACTTGCGCGAGGAGGTGCGACCGGGACCCGCGGTCCAGACCGACGAGGCTCTGATCGACGACATCCGCGCGCGCGCTGAAACAATCTATCATCCGGTAGGAACATGCCGCATGGGCAGTGACTCGGCATCCGTGGTCGATCCGGCAGCCCGTGTACGTGGCATTGACGGTTTGCGCGTGGTCGATGCATCGATCATGCCGTCGATCGTGTCGGGCAACACTAACGCGCCTACCATGGCGATCGCGGAAAATGTCGCGCAAATGATGATCCGGCCTTGAGGAAGAATGGCGATGAGGTTCAGTTTCGTATTGGCAGCCATGCTGCTACTTGCAGCATCTGCGTCCGTCGAGGCACAGCGCGCTTCTTTCGGAGTGTGGAAGAATCCGCAGGACAGCGTACATGTGCGAGCCCAGCCGTGCGGAAGCAGAATGTGCGGGGTCGTGGTCTGGGCAAGTGACAAAGCCAAGGCGGATGCGCGGCGCGGCGGGACAAACGATCTGGTAGGTCTGATCCTGTTTCGCGATTTTGTTCCTGAAAAGAAGGGCGTGTGGCGCGGCAGTGTTTTTGTACCCGACATCGGCCAAACCTTCTCTGGAACAATCACCACGCTCGACGATCGGCGGATGGAGGGAAAGGGGTGCCTGACAGGGCGGATCATGTGCAAATCGCAGATATGGACGAAAGTGAACTGAAATCCGTCCAATCATCGTCTGACCGAGAGCGGCAAGCCAAGGATTTTAATAAGACACATCAAAAGCTTCTACGATAAATTGAAGAGGCGCGGAGCAGGAAGCGGGCATGGCGACAGCGATGTGTGCAGCCGCCACGGGATCAATTCGGCGACGGGCATGCGACTTGGTCAGCGTAAGCAGGCGGATAATCCGTTATTGATCGTCGCGGCCAGAAGACGGTCCGCTGCGGCAGCGGCTGCACGAACAGATTAACCTAATGGAAATCACACGATAAGCGCCCCGCCTGATGCGCCCGACGACACATTCCGCCGCTAGCAGGCATCCCCCCGGAAATTCCAGCAATCTACGCACGCCCAAAATCCGTAGCGTCCGATAAACTCTGCCGGAAAGGAGGACTGTCCCACAACAAGCTATCAGGGGTTTTCCGACATGCTTATAGGCTACATGCGCGTCTCTTCCACAGATGACCGGCAATCGGTCGATCTTCAGCGCGATGCGCTGATCGCAGCCGGCGTCGATAGCCGGCATCTCTATTCCGACAAGGCATCCGGCGCTCGCGAGGACCGGGCGAGCCTGCGGGCCTGCCTCGAATATCTCGCAGCCGGCGATACGCTGGTCGTGTGGAAACTGGATCGGCTCGGCCGCTCCCTGCCGCATTTGCTGTCGATCCTGACCGATCTCAGGGAGCGTGACGTGTCATTCCGGTCATTGACCGAGCAGATGGACACGGGAACGCCGCATGGCGAGCTGCTGTTTTCGCTGTTCGGCGCGCTGGCCCAGTATGAACGGGCATTGACGCGCGAGCGCATCATGGCAGGCCTTGCGGCCGCCAGACGGCGTGGGCGCTACGGTGGCCGCCCGCGAACGATCGATGCGGAAAAGCTCGATCAGATCACCGCCGCCCTTGCCGGTGGCGCTAGCAAGTCGTCGATCAGCCGCACGTTCAACGTGCCCCGATCGACCCTCGCAGATACGCTCGCGCGGGCCGGATGGCTCAAACCGCCGCGCCTTGCGTAACGACAAAAACATAATTATATTTCCGTAATGCCATCCATGCGCTTCTCCTGGCATCCGGCCAAAGCCGAGAGCAATCTGAAGAAGCACGGCGTCAGCTTTGCGATCGCTACTCGTGCGTTCACAGATCCTTTCGCGCTGAGCGATCAGGATCGGATCGAAGGTGGCGAGCGACGATGACAAACCTTGGGCCTCGTGGAAGGGCATCTGCTCCTCCTCGTGGCCCACACTGTCGTCGAGCAAGACGATGACGGCGAGTATGTGGAGATCATTCATATCATTTCGGCTCGAAAGGCCGATCGAACGGAAAGGCGACGTTATGAAGAAGAAAGACGCTGATACCGTCCGTTTCCAACTCGATCCGGACAATCTGCCGCCGTTGACCGAAGCGCAACAGGCCGAACTGGATGCCCTGCAGGCGATGCCGGATAGCGGGATCGACTATAGCGACTCTCCGGCGCTGACAGAGGATTTCTGGCGGAACGGGCAGCGTGGGCGCTTCTATAAGCCCATCAAGCAGCAGGTGACGGCACGCCTTGATGCTGATGTGCTCGCCTGGCTCAAATCGCAGGGTAAGGGCTACCAAGCCCGCATGAACGCCATACTTCGCCGTGAGATGCTGGCGACCGCCAGAAGGCAGGAAAAGCCACGTTAATTTAGATAGTTAGGCTATCGGTTATCGTGATATAGTCGTACATGGATTTACCCCAGAAAGCGTTTGGCAAGTCGGATCAGACGCGCTGCCCGGCCCGAATAGGGAGGAAAGACGAGAGGCAGAGCGGAGAAGCGGTTCTGGAGAACGGCGCGCTCATGACTGAAAGTCCGGAACCCGTGATGGCCATGTGCCGCCCCGATCCCGGAATTGTTCACACCGCCGAACGGCAGATGATCGTGGACGTATTGGACGATGGTAAGGTTGACGCCTGCACTGCCGGAAGTCGTGGCCGCCAGGATATGATCCACTCTCGCCCGGTCACGATCGAACACATAAAGCGCCAGCGGCTTGGGTCTTGCGTTGATCCGACCGATCACGGTTTCAATGTCATCATAGGTCAGGACCGGCAGGACGGGACCGAATATCTCCTCATGGTCGATCGCCGCCTCGGGAGCGATCGCCTCCAGCACTGTGGGCGCCAGCGCCCTTCCCTGCCTTTCGCCGCCGACAATGATCCGCCCGCCCGTGGCCAGGGCATCCGCAATCAGGCCCCCCAGTCTGTCCGCATGGCGATCATTGACGATCCTTGCGAGATAGGGGCTCGTCATGCCCGAACCATAAGCGGCGGCGATCCGGCGGCGCAGCGCTTCCACGAACCGGTCGCGGATCGAAGCGTGGACGAACACATGATCGGGCGCGATGCAGGTTTGACCGGCATTGGAGAATTTGCCGAAGGCGATCCAACTGGCGGCCGTCTCTATGTCGGCATCCGGTCCCACGATCGTGGGCGACTTGCCACCCAGTTCCAGCGTAACGGAGGTCAGGTGGCGGGAGGCTGCCTGCATTACGACTTTCCCGACCTCGGGGCTGCCGGTGAAGAAGATATGATCGAAGGGCCGCGCGAGCAGGGCCTGAGACATCTCCTTCCCGCCGAGGGCGACGGTAACCAAGTCTGGCGGAAATGTGTCGGCGATCAGCCGCGCGATGACGCCCGAGGTAGCAGGTGTCATCTCCGAAGGCTTCAGGATAGCGCTGTTGCCGGCAGCAAGGCAGGACACAAGCGGCCCCAGGCAGAGATTGAATGGGTAATTCCAGGGCGCGATGATAAGGCACACGCCGCGTGGCTGCGGCACGATCCGTCCGGCCGTGCCGAAACCGATCAATGTCGGTCCGACATGGACTGGCCGCATCCATCGGCGCAGATTACGACGGCTGTGGCGGATTTCCTGCATGACCGGAAGAATTTCCGTCAGAAACACTTCGGCCTCCGGCTTGCCGAAGTCGGTCGCCATGGCCTGGACGATCTCCCCTTCGAACTTTCGTATGGCAGCCGCGAGGCGCGCCAGCGCAGCGCGTCTTTCAGCAAGGCCAAAGCGCATCCGGCGCTCGTCCGACATTGCCTTTTGCGCGGTGAAGAGCATTTCCACCGGGCGGCCATCACAGGGTTCCTGCGAAATCGAATGGCTCTCTTCAATCATTTCATTCTCGTCGAAAACATGACCTTCGCGCGAGTCTTACGAGCGCAAAAGCAATAGGGAACTACACGAACATGTAGTATCGACCCGACATGCCTGGGAACCGAATGGACTCCAACGCTGCTTTCGCGACTGGCGGAAACGGCACTTCGCCGTGTGGAATTGACCGCGCGCGTCAGCCTGCTGCGCGCACCTTGCGGCTACGGCAAATCGGCGACGCTCGCGGCCGGTTGGAAGGAGGCGGCGGACACTGGTCGCCCGGCGCTTTGGGCAAGTCTTGCAAGCGACGACACAAAGAAGGGCACCCTGCGTCGCCTCGCCTTTCAGGCCGGAACCGCCGCGGACATCGAGTCCATTCTCCAATGGATATGGCATCAGGACAGGCCCGGGATTATTTGCCTCGATGATGTTCAGGAAGCGCCGCATCTCGAAACGCTGACAAGAGACATGATGGATGCTCTTCCCGATGATTGGCGAGCGGTCCTTGCAACCTCCGCCCCCTGGGGATTTGGCGTCCTCAACGCTGACTGGCAGGAAGTCGGCCCCGATGCCCTGGCCTGCCGCGCCCAGGATCTGAAGGAATTGATCCGGGTCCCTTCAGCCCTCGACCGGATCATATCGGACACACAGGGTTGGCCCGCATTGTGCCGCATCGCGGGCCGTGTATCCTACCGGATGCAGCCACTGCATTTATGGCCCGAGATCATCTGTTATCTCGATCAGATGGTGTTGGCGCCCTTATCGCCCGCTCTGCGCACATGGCTGAAAAAGGCGGCATTAATCGCTCCCCTCGATGCCGAAAGCCACGATTTTGCCCTGCGCGTCCACGACGGCGCGCAATGGATCGCACGTGCGCAACGCGAATGCCTCCTATTGAGGCCGGACAGTGACGGAATGTTTGCGCTCAATCCGGCGCTGCGACACCATCTTGCCTTGAGCGGACAGTCGCAGCTTCGTTCCTCTCCAAGCCATCTTCTAAAACGTGCGGCTTTTCATCACTGGCGCGCCGGCCGGCCAGCGCAAACGATAGCGCTTTCGCTGCGGGCCGGCGATCCGGCCTGGGCGCGGGGGCTGGGCGGTGAGATCGTCATGGATGTCGCCCTGCGACAAGGCCGTATCGATGAGTTGGCCCATTGGCTCGAGGGCGTGCCCGACACAGCGTTGCTGACCAATCCCATGGCTGGCCTGGGAAAGATATGGGCCCTTTCCTTCCAGCAGCAGCATGCAGGGGCGACGCACCTTTTGAAGTTGCTGTCACGCACGGATGCGCATGAGGAATTGCTGACGCTGCTCGGTGCGACGACAGCGGCGCTGAGGGACGATGTCGTCCGGGCGGAAATGCTCTGCCGGCAATGGCTCGAGCTGCACGCCCGGGAAAATCCGATGATGAAGGCCTCCGCCCTGGCCTGCCTCGCGAGCATCGTGGCGAGCCAGTCGAACGCGGCCGAGTTCGCGGCACTACGTCCCCTACTGGATCAAGCCTGTGCCCTGGCCGATCAGGGCTTTTCCCGCGACTGGGCAAAGATTGCCGAAGTGCTGCTCCTGCTGACGCAGGGGCAGATCATTCCCGCACGAAATAGGATCGACGCGCATCTGACGGATATGGTCTCCCCGGTCGCCGAGCAGACGCTGAAAACATTGCGCCTCGCTGTGCTGGCCGAAAGCGGCGTGCCTCTGGCAGAACTGGAATGGCCGTTGCTTTTCTGCGACCAGATCGTCGACGTCCGCATTCATACGGCACGGGCCATATTACGGGCCGCTCGTCTGGCCGGAGATGCGGACCTCTGCGAAAAAATCCTGACCGAACTGGACGTGAAAGCCGTACGCGACCACATGCCGCGACTGCAACTCATGGCCGATATCCTGACTGCGGAACATGAAATCGCGTCGGGTCGATCGGTCACCATCCCCAATATTCCCAGGAACGACGCCATCACTTCGGCTCACCTCGCCATTGCGGACGTCGAGTGCATGCTTCTGTCTGCGACGCGGGCGCTTGCCGACGGGAAGGATCACCTCGCGCGCCAATTGACGGACCGTATCCTGGCCCGCATCCGCAGGGCAGGATGGCAACATATCATACTCAAAACCCTCATGCTGCGTTCGGTGCTGCATCTACGTAAAGAGGCGCTGCAACTTTCCATACGGTCAGCGGAAGAGGCCTCGGAAATTCGCGACAGCACAGGACTGAAGGAAACAGCGCGGGAGTTCCGGAATATCCTGGAGCATATTCACGCGGGATGGGCCGTAAAGGCGAGGTTTGATCGGTCCGCAGCACAACATCACTTGCCGAGTTCACAACATACCGAAGGATCCGACCTGTCTCGCCGCCAACTCCATATCCTCGGCCTGGCGCGGGATGGTCTTACGAGCGCGGAGATCGCCAACATATTGGGTATCGGCGAAGATGGCGTAAAATGGCATTTTCGCGCGATCTTCAAGTGTCTCGCTGTCAACAGGCGCACCCAGGCCGTCGCCACGGCGATACAGCGCGGTCTCCTTCACTAAACGATCTCCCACGTCACAAATAGAGGCAGGCATGCTGTTGCGCGGCCTCCCGCAAGGCAAGATCAGCAATCCATTCTTAGTCGACTCTCGTTGCCGCCCTCGCCAGCATGAGATCCACGAGAAAGTCCAGAAGCTCTCCGCTTGCGACCTCGTGCGGTTCGAGCAGGCCCTGGAACATGCTTCCCTCGTGGACAGCCAGGATCAGTCGCGCGATGCGCGGGAGGCCCCGGGCAACGATGCGGGAGTCCTCGCGAAGGATGTCGGCGAGCGCGCCCTCGATGATGGCGAGGATCCGTCCTTGCCGTTCGGCATAGTGGCTCGCCATGGCAGGATGGCGTAGGGCATAGAGGCCGAACTCGGCCTGGAGCAGATACCAGTCCCGATCGAACGGATAGCTGACGATAAAGGCCTTGAGGAAATTGTCGGCCGTCGAGCCGGGCATGGACAGGGCGCAAGCGGTCGCCTCCTCCAGCCTCGACTGCAAGCGCTCGATCACCCGGTCATAGAGGGCGAAGAACAATTCGTCCTTGGATCGGAAGCTGGAATTATAGGCCCCCCGGCTCAGACCGACGCGCTCGCAAATATCTTCCTGGGTGGAGCCATGGAAGCCACGTTCGGCGAAGGCCTCGAGAGCGCCATCCAGGATGCGCTCCCGGGTCTGCGCCCGGGTCGGGCGCGTTCGTGCCGGGCGGCGGCTCACGGGATCACGGGCGGGAGCATTTCGATACAAATATGTATTGAGTCGTTTGGATGTCAACGTTACCGTGCGGGAGCAGGAGACGTTCTTCATGACCTTGCGATGTTCGATGCTGGTTGCCGCGCTGGCGACTGCGGTCTGTCAGGGCGCGCAGGCGCAAACGATCGACAGGCTTGATCTCGATTATCGAAGCGCCCAGGCGAGGCTGCTCGAGCGGTCGGACGCGATCCAGGGCGCCGACGCCGATGTGCGCAGCAAGGAGGCCCAGAAAGGCTCCACGAGCACGTTGCGGCGTCCGACCGTCGAGTTCGAAGGACAGATGATCCGCTATCAGAAAACCCTCTATCTGCCGCTCGGCCCGCTGGCGGACGTGGCCCAGGATTATTCCATCTCTGACCCCCTGCGCTTCGAGATCGAGCGCACCAGCACCCGGCCGATCGTGACGGCGACGCTGCCGCTCTATTCCGGCGGCCAGATTCCCGCCGCCCAGGCGGGCGCCGCGGCGCAACTGGGACAGTCGCGCGCCGAACGCCAGATCGTCATCGACAACGGTCTGTTGCAGATGACCCAGCTCTATTTCGGCCAGCAGTTGCTCGAGCGCGTGCGCGATGTTCGCCGTGATGCGCTTGCGGGATTAGAGCGGCATGTCGCGGACGCCCTCAAGCTCGAACAGGAAGGGTTCATAAGCCGGGCCCAACGCCTCCAGGCGCAGGTAGCGCGCGACGACGCCGCGCGCGAACTGGAAAAGGCGCAGGCCGATCTCGCGAGTGCGCAGGTAGCGCTTGCCGGCGCGCTGCGGGCGCCGTCCGGCGTCGATCCCGTCTCCCCGATCTTCGTGATCCGTCAGCCGCTCCGTTCGCTCGACACCTATGTGGACGCGGCCCTGCGCGCCCATCCCCAACTGGATCGGCTCGGCGCGCTGGAAGACCAGGCTGAAGCGGGGGTGGCCCTTCAGCGCGCCAAGCTCCGGCCTACGATCTATGGCTTCGCCCAGTATAATTTCGATCGGCGCGACACGCTGTTGACCGATCCCGACTGGTCGGTGGGCGTCGGGCTGCGCTACACGCTCTTCTCCGGTGTGGGCCGCTCGCAAGCGGTGCAGGCCGCGCGGGAAACGGTGACGCAAGCCAATGCGGGCCTGCGCGAAGCCCGCACCCAGATCGAAATCGGCGTCACGCGGTCCTGGAACGATGCGGAAGCCGCGCGACGGCGGTTTGAGCTGACCGACACGGCCATCACTGCGGCGCAGGAGAATCTGCGGGTCCAGACCCTCGGCTATCAGGAGCAGCAGACAACCTCGCTCGACGTGATCGATGCGCAGCTCGGTCTTGCCCGCTCCCGGATCCAGCGCGCCCAGGCCGGATATGATTTCGTTGTCGCGCTCGCCCAGCTTCTCCACGTCAGCGGTCAGATCGCCACATTGCCGGACTATATCGACCAGGGTGAAAGGGTCACGCCATGACCGCCACATCGGAAACCCTGGTCACCCCGGACGAGACGGCTCCGCCGGTTCCGACCGGGCGGAAGCGCAAGTTGCTGCCGCTCATTGCTTTCCTCGTCGTGGTCATTCTCGGCCTCGGTCTCTGGCTGGCCTATCGCCCGGTTCCCGATCAGCTCCAGGGCATGGTCGAGGCCCGCGAACTGCGGATCACGAGCAAGGTCTCGGCTCGGATCACGGCCTTTCATGTCGAGGAAGGCCAGCCGGTGAAGACGGGACAGCTGCTCTATACGCTCGACAGTCCCGAGGTCGAAGCCCGCTCCGAACAGGCCGGCGGCGCGCTCGCCGCCGCGCAGGCGAATGCGGACAAGGCCGATGAAGGCGCACGGCCGGAGGATATCCGGGCTGCCGAGGCCCAGTGGCGACGCGCGCAGGCGGCGGCGGACCTCGCCCAGACCACCTATCAGCGCACCGAGCGCCTCTTTGAACAGGGTGTGCTGGCGGGGCAGAAACGCGACGAGAGCCGCGCAAACGCCCTGGCCTCCAATGAAGCGGCCCGAGCGGCGCGCGCGCAATATGATCTGGCGCTGGCCGGGGCGCGGCGACAGGATCGGCAGGCCGCGAGCGGACAGGTGCGCCAGGCGCGCGGCGCCCTGGCCGAAGTCGAGGCGGCCGAGAAGGAAACCCGGGTGTTCGCGCCGTCGGACGGTGAGATCGGACGCAGGCTGGCGCAGTCGGGCGAACTCGTGCCGCAGGGATTTCCCGTCTTCGTCCTGACCGACATCGATCATCCCTGGGTGACGCTCACCCTGAGAGAAGATCAGTTCAGTGCGATCCGCCGGGGACGGGTCCTGACCGGCCGCATACCTGCGCTCGGCGATCGTTGCGCCCAGTTTCGGGTCTTCTACATCGCGCCCGCCGGCGATTTCGCGACATGGCGCGCGACCCGCCAGTCGAGCGGCTTTGACGTGAAGAGCTTTGACGTGCGCCTGTCGCCCGTGTCGCGGGTCGATGGGCTGCGTCCCGGCATGACGGTCCTGTTCGACTGGCCGCAATGATCCGGGCCTTCGTCGATAGCGCCCGGCGCGAAACCGCCTTCCTGCGCGGCAGCGTCTGGGATCTGGCGCTGGTCACCTGGCTGCCTCTGCTGCTGCTGGCGATCGTCGCGGTCCAGTTGTCGGCAGGCGTCATGCGGAACCTGCCGATCGTCGTGGTCGACGAGGACGGCGGCGGCGTCGCGCGCGACCTCACCCGCAAGCTGGAGGCGTCACCCGGGCTCAAGGTCGCGGCGCGGCCACCGGACATGGCACAGGCCGAGCATCTGGTCCGCTCCAACGCCGCCTATGCCGTGGTCCTGATCCCGCGTGATCTCGAGCGCACCGTGCTGCGCGGCGAGACCGGCAAGATCCTCCTCTTCTACAATGCGAGCTATTCCACGCCCTCGGGTTCGGTGTTGCGTGAAGTCGGCACCGTGGTCCAGGCCCACGCAAAGGCCTTGGCCGGGGAGCAAAGCGCCGCGATCGCCGGTCCCGCGCGTGTGCGGCCGCAGCCGGTGAGCGTGCAGAGCCGGATCCTCTACAACCCGCAGACCAGTTACGAGCTGCAACTCGTCGCCCTGATCCACCCCGCACTCCTGCACCTGCTGTTCATGATCGCGGTCGTGAGCGCGCTCGGTCGCGAGCTGCGGGACGGGACCATCGGAGCATGGCTTGCAGGGCCTCGAGGCGAGGCGGTCGCCGCCGTCGCCGGCAAGATCGCGCCCTATATCCTCATCTTCCTGCTCTGGGGGGCGCTTGCGACCGGCTATCTCGCGGTCTACCGGGGCTGGCCCGTGCAAGGGAGCGTGGCGATGCTGATGGGCGGCTATCTCGCCCTCTATCTCGCCTATGCGGGCATGGCCTTGTTCATCGTCGGGGCCACCCTTTCCATGGGGCAGGCGCTGTCGATGACCGCCCTCTATGCGGGCGCTTCCTTCGCCTTCGCCGGGGCGATCTTCCCGATCGAGTCGGCCTCCGCCTTCGCCCGGCTATGGAGCGCGCTGCTGCCTTTTACCCGCTTCGCGCGGCTGGTCGCGGAGCAATGGATGATCGGCGCACCCGTGCTCGCATCTCTTGGATCGATCCTGGCGCTGTTTGCCTTTCTCGTCGTCGGCTCGGGCGCCGGGCTGCCGCGCTATGTCTCGGCGCGGATGAGCCCGGAGGTCTGGGGACGACGATGATCGGCCGCGCCTTCCTCGCTACCTTCCGCGCCGTTCTCTCCGACCGCTCCGCCTTCATGCTGATCGTCGTGTCGACGATCCTCTATTCCTTCTTCTACCCTTCAGCCTATTCCGGGGAGGTCGCGGTCCGCATTCCGGTGGCCGTCGTCGATCTCGACGACAGCGGCGCAAGCCGCAGTCTCGTGCGCCGGATCGCAGCGCTCCAGCAGGCCGATCTTGCCGCGCGCCCGGCCTCTCCAGGAGCCGCCCGGCTCTGGCTCGAGACGACCGGCGCAGGGGCCGTGGTCATCATCCCCGAGGGGTTCGAGCGACATATTCTGAACGGCGCCCAGGGCACGGTCGCGCTCTACGGCAACGGCGCCTATCTGCTGCGCAGCGGCACGGCTCTGTCAGGCATCGGGCTGGCGGTCACCAC